>JAUSKE010000080.1 GCA_030649435.1 Deltaproteobacteria bacterium | reverse complement strand
GCGATGGAAAAGTTGTACGAACTCTCGCGGGAAAAAGATTATGACCTGATTGTTTTGGATACCCCACCGACCCGTCATGCCCTCGATTTTCTGGAGGCGCCTGAGAAGATGGTGAACATCACAACGAACAGCATTTTGAAGTGGTTTTTAAAGCCGTCCCTCTTTGTGGCTGGGGGGAGTTTTAGTTTTTTCAGGCGTGGGCGCGAAAAAATACTTTCCGTTTTTGATCGTTTGGCCGGCTTCAGTTTTTTGAGTGAACTCTCGGAGATGTTGATCTCGATCGCTGGTCTTCTGGGGGGCTTTCAGAACAGGGCGGCCTCAGTCATGGAGCTTTTACGGGATAAATCAGTCGGGTTTCTGTTAGTGACGAGCCCTGAATCGACTTCGATACAAGACGCCCTCTATTTTTTAAAAGAGATCCGTCGCTTCAAGCTCCCTTTTGTCGGGTTTGTTATCAATCGTGTTCATCATTCCTTTCTGGAATCTCAGAAGGGGAGGGAGAGCCTCAAGTCACGAACAGGAGAAATTCCAGACCGGTTGGCTGCCCCTCTTTTTCAAAATCTAGAGGAGATGGAGTTTCTGGCGGAGAGGGATGAAGAGAATCTCTCTCTTCTGGAAGAGGTGAGCGGACGGAATATTTTGAGGCTCAAAGTCCCTCTGTTGAAAGAGGATGTTCATGATTTAAAGACGCTCGCCAAAATGGGGGATTACCTTTTTTCAGAAGAATCTCCCAGGTAGTCGGCAATCGCCTCTTTGGCCTCGGTCGAAAGGTCCAGAAACTGAACCCCCATCCCAAAAATAGTAATCGCATCAGCCGATTCTTTGGCGAGACGAACAACCTGGGCCGTGGCACGGATCGGGTTTTCCGCATCCCCCAATTTAAAAGAGAGAAAAACCTTCGTCCCTTGCTTTAACGGGACGTCTGATTCCAGAAAAATCCCGCCGAGTGAAACATCGGTGGAGTAGAAGTAAATAAATCCCTCACCCCACTCGTCTTCGAAGACGACACGACTCCGGAGTCGCCGGCGTGGGTAGAGACGTTTTTCAAGGCCAAGGTTTTTTTTAGTTTCTTCTGCGGCCATCGGCTGCGCTTCCCAATAAACGGTTCATTTCGGATAGAAGGTCGTAAGGGTAAAAAGGTTTTTCAATGAGGCTGACCCCGGGCCGGTTCCGAAAACGTTCCTTAAGATCATTCCGGTCCGGTGACATGAGAAGGATCATCGGCACGGCCGAAGGAAACGGGAGTTCTTCTGCCTGGCGTGGGATGGCGTTGCTGTTGACGATCAAAAGGTCCGGCTTCTTTTTTTCTTTGACTGACTGGCTGTTTTCCCAACACTCGATCTCGGAGGAGCCCAAAGGGGCGAAGAGAACTCGGTACATATTTCGGGCGAGGAGAGAGCTGTCAACCACGGCAATTCTTTTAGGAGAAGCTTTCTTCATCGAATTCGAGCGAATCGTAGCTTCAAAAGGGTCAAAAGACAAGAGGGAATGGAGACTTGGAACTATTGGAAGATGATCGGGTAATGAATGGCCGTTGGGGAGTAGCCTCCCGGAAATTTTAAGGAGCCTTCAAGCAACTTTTGGGCATCTGCGGCTACCTTCGCCATTGCGGCCTGATTGCTGGGATCAAATACACGGACCTGTAAGGAGCCCGGAATCACATTTCCCTTTTCGTCTGTATTGACATCGATCACAAGTTTGCCAGACAGTCCTGGTGCTGATTGGGCAGCCCGTTCGTAATAAAAGTCGATGAGCCTCCGAAACTGAGCCATCTCTGCTTTAACTATCTCCGACGAGAGTCCTGACAAACGGTCGGTTGGTGAAACTGTGTTTGGGATCTGTCTGTCGAAGGCGAGCAGAATCTCTTCCATAGGTTGTTCAAGGGATGTTCTAAAAATGGTGTTTGTCCCCTCAAATCGAATAACAACTTCCCCCTTCTCCACGCTGATGACTGGAGACACAAGGCTTCCATCTTCACGGCGCAATTCGTTATTGGCCAAAACCAAGCCTTGATCTCTTGCGTGTGCGATAATTTTATCTAAAAATTGGAGACGGGAAGGACCGCCGAGTTGGGCGATGAAGGCATTCACACTACCGAATTGCCTCGTTTGAGATAACAATCGAAGTTTGCTGGATTCCTGAGAATAGCAGAGAGACTCCATCTTTAGATCAAACTTGGCCTCTTTTTTATCTTTCTGCTCGGCACATTTGGCCTCGTCCCCCACATGTTTTTCATACTCTTCTACAGGCCGTAAAACCTGTTCATAAATGTCAAAATAATTAGAAGCAAAGTATCCAAGTCTCGGGATTCGAAGCCAATCGCCTACTGGCATGGTTTGTAGCCACTCCCCTTCTGTCAAAACGCCCGGAGTTCCTGACCCTAAATTTTGATCAAGGGTACGGACCTCTTCGGCAAACTGCCGCAGAATCGGGTCAGACGAATGGAGATAATTCAGATAATTAAAGGCCCTTGGGTCAATGGCTGTCATACCCTGCTATTATCGGGTCTTGGTTCTAAAAGGTGCTTGGTTTGTTGAGGACTTAGTAGACAAGGTCCAAAGCTTCCGGTTCTTCCTGCCAGTGGTAGCGGTCCTTGTCGACAAAATTCCAGAACGGTTTCCCCGATTTTCGCCAACCATCAATCAGGATCCCATTTTCAAAACTTCCCTCCCTATAGGTGATGACCAGCGTGTTGTGTTCCCGAAAACCTCCCCGATGGCTAGAGGCCCAGTGGAGCGTAAATTGGGTGAGCGGCAAATCTTGCAGTCGTTCATAGAAGGCGGTGGTCCAATGGTAGCAGTACCCCTTTTGGCGGAGTTTGAGATGGATAAAGAGATTGTGCAACCAGGCGGGACGGAGCATCCGGAACTCGGTACGGATCTCTTTAAAACCCTGAATGATGGTGAGTGCCAAGAGGTTTGTCTCCTCCTCTACCTCTCGTTTCGAGGCCACTTCTTGTGGGAGGAGTGAAAGAAGGTCTGTTTTTAGGAGCTGGACGGTTTGCTCATAGTTCTTGCTGTTGACGGCAGCGGGCAGTAGCCACAGGACAACCATCCAAAGAAAAAAAGCTCTTTGAAATCTCTTGACTTTCATGAGGACTTTTAATAGCTTCGCACATCACAACTTAAAGCTTTGAAGGGTTTTCATCAAGCTTAAACGATTATAAAAGGAGGCAGGTATGAAGAAGATCTTAGTAGGTTTCGCAGTAGTGGTTTTGGCCTTTTCGTTAGGGGCCTGCAGTCAAACAAAGAAGCCGAAAGAAGCAAAGGTGTCCAAGTCTGAGCTTCAACGGGTTCACTTTGATTACGACAAGTCGGATATCCGGTCTGACTCCAAATCGATTCTCGAAGGGAATGCGAATTGGATGAAGAAGAACAAGGGGAACGATGTCGTTGTCGAAGGGTATTGCGATGAGAGAGGGAGTGATGAGTACAACATCGCTCTCGGTCACCGTCGTGCCAAGAGTGCGAAGAGTTACCTCGTTTCTCTCGGTGTCGATGGCAAGAAGCTCTCCACCAAGAGTTATGGCGAAGAGAAGCCACTTGAGAACTGTCATGCCGAAAACTGCTGGTCCAAAAATCGGCGCGCTGAGTTCGTCAAAAAATAGGGCTTAAAAAATAGTTAAGTGTAGGGAAGGGCCGCGGATGTTGACATCTCGCGGCCTTTTTCTTATGGTGAGAAACCGATGCGATGGATCGTTTTTCTTTTCTTTATTTCTCTCTCCCTCTCAGCCTGGGCCGATAATTTGCCAGACCGTGTTGGTCTTCTGGAGAAGCAGGTTGTCGAGATTCAGCGAGTGGTGGAGACCAATAACAAGAATGTTGCCGAGGCGCTTCTCAGTTTTTCACAGATTCGGGGGGAGTTTCAGGCGTTGAAGGGGGCGTTAGAAGAAAACCGGCATTTTTTTGAACTGTACAAGACAGACTCTTCCCGGTTGATGGAAGATATCGATCATCGGATCAGCGGACTGGAGGATCGGTTTTCTCTTTTGGCGAGCCAGATGAACGAACTCCTCGAAAAAGGCCCTCCGACGACCAAGGCGGCCGTTAAAAATGAAGAAGGGGCCTCGACGCTCTACAACAAGGGACTCACGTTTGTGAACAATCGTTCCTACAAGGAGGCGATCAATACCTTTGGCCAGTTTATCCAGCAATACCCGAAATCGGATTTGGCCAATAATGCCCAGTACTGGATTGGGGAATCCTATTTTGCGATGCGGGATTTTAAGACGGCGATTGCCGAATTTCAAAAGGTTGTGGAAAAATACCCGAACAGCCTGAAGGTGGCGTCGGCTATCTTAAAGCAAGGGTTTTCCTTCTACGAAATGAAATCCTACCCCGAGGCCGAGGCTTTTTTAAAGAAAGTCATAGCGAAATACCCCAAGTCAACTGAGGCCGGCAAGGCGGAGGAACGGTTGAAAAAATTATGATCCAGGCGGTAGGGATGACAAAGCAGTACGGCTCGCGGAAGGCGATCCAGGATGTCTCTTTTGATATCCCCGCCGGGAGTATCGTTGGTCTCTTGGGCCCCAACGGGGCGGGTAAAACGACGACGATACGGATCTTGACCGGAACCCTTCCCCCGACTTCCGGGACGGCCAAGATCGGTGGCTACGACATCTTTGAAGAGACCGATCAGGCCAAGCGACAGATCGGTTACCTCCCTGAAACCCCCCCTATTTATCCAGAGATGACGGTCGAAGATTACCTCGATTTTGTCGGAGGCCTCTGGGGGATCAGAAAAAAGGAGCGGAAAGAGAAGGTCGAAAAAGCGTTGACTGCAGTGGGTCTCCTGGAAGTCCGCCGCCGTCTGATCGGGAATCTTTCAAAGGGGTATAAGCAGCGGGTAGGGCTGGCCCAAGCGCTTATTCATGAACCGAAAGTTCTCGTTTTGGACGAGCCGACGATCGGTCTTGACCCAAAACAGATCCTTGAAATCAGGGAGCTGATCCGTAATTTTGCTAAGGGGATGACCGTTATTTTTTCCTCCCACATCCTTCAGGAGGTGAGTGCACTTTGCGAAAGGGTGATCATCATCCATCAGGGAAAGATCGTTGCGAATGACACGATCGCTGGTCTTGGCCGTCAACTTGGCAAAGCGAACCTCGAAGAGATTTTTCTTTCGACGACAGCGGGAGGAAAAGAATGATCCCACTTTTGGCCCTTATCAAGAAAGATTTTAAAGGGTATTTTGCCTCTCCATTGGGTTATGTGGCCATCGCCCTTTTTCTCTTTATTACCGGTTTTGCCTTTACCGCGAACTTAACGCAGGTCAGCCCGCAACATTTACCTGAGGCTTCTCTTCGCGGGATGGTCTATTTTATGGCGGTGATCCTCCTTTTTATTTCTCCCTTTCTCACGATGCGTATTTTTGCCGAGGAGAAAAAGAGTGGGACCATGGAGCTTTTAAAGACTGCTCCCGTGAGTGATGCCCAGTTGGTTCTCGGTAAATATTTGGGGGCTTTGCTTTTTCTCTTTGTCCTTCTTCTCTCGACGATTGAATTTCCGATCATCCTGATGCAGGTTGGGGATCCGGATCTCGGCCCGTTGGTTCTTTCCTACCTGGGGCTTTTTCTGGTTGGGGCCAGTTTTATCGCCGTCGGGATTTTCACCTCCTCCCTTGGCCGCAGCCAAATGATGGCGGCGATCATCGCCTTCATCCTCCTTTTAACCCTCTGGTTTCTGGCCGATGTGGGGGGTGAGATTGGGGAAAAACTCTCGATGATCAGTCATCTTCAGGGGTACACACTGGGAGTCTTTGATCTGGCAGACACTCTTTATTATTTCTTTTTTATCTTTATTTTTCTTTTCTTGACGGTCCGGAAGCTTGAATCGGAGCGATGGCAATGAAGCTCGAACAGACTCGTCGACTCAAATACGGGACGAATGCCCTCCTCTTTACAGGAGCGGTGGTGGCGATTGTGGCTGTTCTCTACGGCATCATCGATCGTCGTCATATCCGGTGGGATTTTACGGCGCATAAGGAGCTCTCTCTCTCCGATCAGACAAAACAGGTTTTGTCGCGTCTGAATCAAAAGGTGGAAATCATCGCCTTCTTTCGAAGGGGAGAGGGCTTTGATGACGTTTTTATCAAGAGAAAGGTGAACGATGTCTTGAAAGAGTATAGCTACCTTTCCCCCAACATCCATTTTGAGATGGTCGACCCGGACCTCGAGGTGCAAAAAGCGTTGGCGGAAAATCTGACCACCGATGGGACTATTATTGTTAGGAGTGGAACGCAGAGAAAAGATATTTATAAGAGCCAGCTCTTTGGTTACGACCGCTCTTCTGAAGAAGCGTTGCCGGAGTTTACCGGCGAATCACTCTTTACCAACGCCATCCTGACCGTGACGGAAGGTTCCAAAAAAGTTGTTTATTTTCTGACCGGTCATGGAGAGCGAAACCTGGAGGAGACTGGCCCGAACGGTTATGCCCAGATCAAGGGGTATCTCGAAAAGGAAAATAATGAGGTCAAGATGTTGAACCTTTTGACCGGTAGCCCCCTCCCCGAAGATCTTTCTGTTCTTGTCATCGCCTCCCCTTCGATGCCGTTGACTGAGAATGAAGAAGAGTTGTTGATTGGCGCTTTGAAAAAAGTCGGGCGCACAGCGTCTATTTTGATCTTAACAGACCCTCTCCTCCCCAACCCCTGTCCTCGGATCTTCAACTTTTTGGGGGTGACGGCGCAGAATGATCTCGTCATCGATCCAAAGAAACATTTTCTCTTGGGGCCCCACTACCCGGCACCGCTCCTCTCGGATCATGAGGTTACGGCCTCTTTGAAGAACAAGGGGATGAGCCCGATCTTTTATCTCGCCAAGAGTCTGGTGAAGGGAAAGCCAACGGTTGATACATTTAAGACAGAAGATTTGCTCACCACCTCTGCCGAGGCGTGGGGGGAAATTAATATCTCAGAAAAGGTGTCACCGAAGTTTGAGAAGGGGAAAGATTTTGCCGGCCCGCTCACCCTGGCCATCGCGGTGGGAGGGGATGCGCCGCACGCGATTGTGGTGGGGGATTCCGATTTTGTGGCTAACGGACTTATTCAGATCCCGGGCAATATGGATCTCTTTCTGAATATGGTTTCGTGGCTCTCCGGAACGCGCGACAGTTTGGCGATCCGGCCAACAAAACCGGAGCTTCGGACAATATCACTCACCGAAGGGAAGGCGCGGTTTATTTTTTATTTCACCCAGTTTGGTTACCCCGCTCTTTTTCTTATCGCCGCGGGGATCGTCTGGTGGCGACGGCGGGGGATGTAACCATGAAACGGTTTGTCCCAACGATTGTCGCCTTTGTTCTTTTTGCATCCCTTCTTCTCTATACCCAATTTTTTGAAAAGAAGGAGTCTCCTCTTCAAGAGGTTCCGGTCTATAGCTTCAACGAGAAAACGATCGACGAATTTTCACTCTCGGATGGTGAGAGAAAGGTTGTCATCAAAAAAGATGGCATTGACTGGAAGCTCGTCGAGCCGGAGGAGCGAGCGGAACGAGCGGCTGATCCAGAACAGGTCCAATGGTTCCTAAGGGATTTCGCCTCCTTTAAGGCCCGTGCAAAACTGGCTGACAGTGTCGATTCACTGGAAAAATATGGGCTCGACCACCCATCGCTCATCGTGACCCTCAAGACCGAAAAGGGGGAGGTGAAAGAACTCCGTTTTGGCGCGAAAACTCCCGTTGGGGGAAACCTCTATATGAAGGAAGGGGAAACGCTCTATACCGCACCGGTCTACCTGCTCCAGATCCACCAGCCGGATGTTTTGCGATTTGTGAAGAAGATTCCAGAGAGTCAGCCGCAATAAAAATTACTTCTGATTTTTTAATTCCGCCTCGACGACCGCCTGCAGTTTATCGGGGTTTGTCCAATCGGGAAGGAGCCGGCCATTGACGAAGAGCGAAGGGGTTCCGTGCACCATCAGTTTGGTGCCGAGGGCGATATCTTCCTGAATCACTTGGTTCGCCTCATCCGAGGCGAGACAACGGGAGAACGATTCTTCCTCTAAACCAACCTGTTTGGCGAGTGCGACGAGGGTATTACGGGAAAGCCGCTTTTGGTTTTTGAAGACAAGTTCGGAATAATCCCAGAATTTCCCTTTTTGATGGGCGCAAGAAGCAGCCTTGGCGGCGAGGCACGAACTCTCATGCATCGGGTGCTGCACGTTGGGGTTGCAGGACATGTCGAGCGGGTAATGCATCATCACCAATCGAACCGATTTTCGGTATTCCCCCAAAAATGGTTTGATGCTGAAGGCGGCTCGCCGACAGAAGGGGCATTCAAAGTCGGAAAACTCGACCAAGGTCACCTTGGCGTTCGGGTCACCCCAGGAGGGGCGTCCTTCAGGGATCAAGATCTCCTGTTGGGGGGCCGAGTTGTAAAAACGGACAAACGCTTCCTTATTAAAAGGCTTCGAACGACTGTGGGCCTGCGGGTTGAAACCGAAGAAAAAGAGGAGACCGAGGGCGAAAAAAATGCCGGTGGCGACCAGATGTCCCGCCAGGTGTGAATTCTCCTCCCCCTTCGCAAAACTCCGGCCGACGTAATGGATCAGGAACGATGGGATCTTAAAAGGGGAGAGCCTTAAGGCGACGAGGAGCAGAATTATAAAAACAAAAATGGTGAGGTAAAGACCGCTGCAGAGGAGGCAGAGGACATGCAGCTTGGCGAAGGAGACCCAGGCCATGTAACCTGAGTAGCCGAGTGCGACGAGTGAGGCGGCGAGCAAGAATGAAAGCGTCGCCCCTCCTCTTTTTTCGGAGAACCAGGCGTAAACGGAGGCCCCGGAGACAAAGAGAAAGAAAAGTAACGCCAACTCGGCGACAGGGATCCCTAAAAACTTGGAATAAGGGCTCGCGATGGCGACATCGCAATCGACGAACTCAGAGAGAGAGCAAAAACTCTTCTCCTCAAAACCGTTGCCGGCAATTTTGTAGTGGTGGGCGGTGGTGACTCCAGAAATGACAACCCCAACAAGACCGACAAGGATCAATCCGACAATGGCCCCTTTGCGGAGACTGGTTTCCATCAACGATTTCTTACTTGAAGTTCCGGGTAAGATCAAGGGAGATGTTTTTTCCTCAACCATTCTTGGAGTCTTTGCGTCGCCTCTTTTTTGTCGAGTTTTTTACGAGCAATTTCCTGATAGATCTTTTCTATCCATTCCAGGGCATCCAACACGTTTTCTTGCCTGGCCCGTTTTTGCAATCGTTCCGGGTCCCATTCCCCCTGTTCCAGAAGCAGAAGGGCATTGAGCCCATCCAGAGCCATCTTCCAAAATTTGTAAGAGGCCAACCGGTCGACAATCAGGTCTTCCCGCGAAATAATCTGGAGAAGAATACCATCAATGTTGAGCGTGTCACTTTTTTCTTCCTTCAAACCATACCCTGGGAATTCTACATAAAGTTCTAATTCTTTGTTGATAAAATCCTTGCCGCGCCTTTCAAAACCAAGTTCTTTCATGGTCTCCCATAATTCAGGACCTCCCGGTGCTAGCATATCAATATCGGATGTGGCGTATTGGCCCTCTGTGTAAAACTCAACGGCGGCCCCCCCGACAAGGATAGGGTCCTGATCGATCGTCCTCAAGGCCTCCGCGATCACCGATGCGATTTTGACGCCCCGCCTGGCAAGGTTAGTCTCCGCAGCAGCATCCTTTATTTTTTCTTTAAACCTTTTTGAATTTTTTAAGGGCATCTCTTTTGTACGGCTTTTGACCCTTCCGGGTCAGGAGTGAAAGGTCGAAAAGGTCTTTGATCGATTGGCTTACCTCACGGCGTTGTTTGGATCCTTTTTCCCATTCTTTAAAATCAATGGTTCTTCCCGATTCCCCCTTTTCCTTTTTCTGGACCCATTTGAGGAATTCGGCATAAGGCAACATCAGGACGGTCGGCTTGCCGTTCAAGGTGATCGCCAAGAGTCGGTTTTCTTGACCGACCCGGGCGACCTTCTCAGAGAGCTTCGCCTTGACCTCGGTGAGGGGGACAAAGTCTATATTCAGAAGGGAAGTGTTCATAAGGACTATTATAATAGTCTTAATTATAGTCTGTCAATAGCCATTCTCTTGCGGGGGGTGGGATATAGCCGTTGATTAATCAGGTCGCTTCAAGTAGCTTCCGGCCCCATGGAAGAGGATACGTTTAAGAAGGGCAAAATCAGCAAATACTTTCAGCATGCCGGTTACGGCTTCATCCGCGATCCCCAGGGGCACGAGGTTTATTTTCATTTGGACGAGGTTCGGATGGTGGGGGAAAAGCGGAAACGGAGCGAGATCAAGGAAGGGATGATCGTCGGTTTCGATGTCTCCCGAACCCCTCGCGGTCTCCGGGCGACCTACATTAAATTTTACCCCCGTCCGCAGACTAGTGGATCAGCTTCCACCCCTTCTGGAATAGCCGCACCGCCATCAGAAACGTCGACAGTGCCAGAGCCCAAAGAACCAGTTGCGACTGCCACGCCGGCAGATCCCCAATCCCCAGCACCTGCCTCCGAAAGTCGTCCACCAGATACCAAATCGGGTTAAAGTAGGAAACCTTCTGCCAGAATGGCGGGAGCATAGTGATGGAGTAAAAAACCCCACCGAGGTAGAGGAACGGCGTGATCACAAAGTTTGTGAAGGTGGCCAAGTGATCCCAGTCCTCCGACCAGAGGGCGGCGATAATCCCCAACGACGAAAAGGTGACCGAGATCAGGACGAGAGAGAGCAAGGTCCCCAGCAGAGAGGAAAAAGTGAGAGGGGTCATCACCTTGGCGACAATCAGTGTGGTCAAACCGACAACGAGTCCCCGGGTAACGCCACCGATCACGAAGGAACCGACGATCTGCAGGTGAGAGAGCGGTGCGGCGAGAATATTCTCGATGCTCCGGTCCATCCTCGCCATAAAGAGGGAGGTCGAGCTGTTGGAGAAAGAGTTGCTGATCACCCCCATCGCGGCGAGGCCGGGGAGGATATAAAGAATGTAGGGGAGATTGTTGATCGTCTGAATTTTTTCACCGAGGGAATAACCGAAGATCAGGATAAAGAGGAGCGTCGTGATGATCGGCGGAAAGATGGTCTGCACCGCGAGACGAAAGAAGCGATAATACTCCCGTTCGACGAGTGTCAGAAATCCCCTGAAGTTAATCTTTTCCATTTTTTAAGCTCTGATCCTCATGGATTGATTTCCCGGTTACTTTGAGAAAAACCTCTTCCAGACTCCCCGGATAAACCTTTGTTTGTTCCTGACAATATTTTCGAATAAGTGTCTTCGGTTCTCCCATTTCCACAATCTGCCCCCTGTTCATGATCGCAACCCGGTTGCAGAGTTCTTCCGCCTCGTCAATGTAATGAGTGGTGAGAAGGATTGTTGTCCCATCCTTATTGAGGTTTTTCAGGTGGTGCCAGAGTTCGTGGCGTTGCTCGACATCGACCCCTGCGGTCGGTTCATCCAGGATCAAGATCTTGGGGGAGGTCAAGAGGGCGCGGGCGATGAGGACCCTCTTTTGAAGACCGCCGGAGAGTTTCCAGTATTCGTCATTTTCCTTATCGGCGATCCCGAACTGCTCCATCAATTCGGTCGCGCGGCGCCGTCGTTCTTTTCGGGAAAGACCATAATACCCCCCTTGGAATTCAAGGGTGCGGCGAACGGTAAAGTAACGATCGATGTTCGGTTCCTGCGGTGAGAGGCCGATCATTGCTTTTGCCTTGAGGTAATCCCGTTGAACGTCATAATCAAACACTCGAAGAGTGCCAGAGGTAGCGCGGACGAGCCCAACGATTGATTTGATCAGCGTTGTTTTTCCGGCGCCGTTCGGGCCAAGAAGGCCAAAAAACTCCCCCGTTGGGATTTGGAGGTCGACGCCGCGGAGCGCTTCAACCTGTTTATATTTTTTCTTCAGCGCCTGAATCGAAATGGCTGTCCTGCTCGTGTCTGGCATAAGGAGGCTCAAGCTACTGATTCCTTTCGGCAAAATCAAGGCAGCGTTTTATCCCGAAAACGATTGAAAAAACTACCCCCCATTGGTAGAGGTTACTTCTCCCCTTACTATGCGAGATTGGTTCCTCATCTTTATTTATAGTGTGCCGATCATTGGAGCGGCGGTTACGATGGGCCGTCGGGCCCGCGCCCTCTACTCCTTTGGTGAATGGTTCCGGAGACTTTTCCCCGATGACCGGTTTTACCGCAGGACCCGTGAGTGGCAGGGACTCCTGAAGGAATGGTTCCAACGCCATTCCCTCGCCCGTTACGTCAACGTCCCCAACCTGAACCTCTCGGCCGGCAAATTGGAATATGCCTTGGGTCACATGAGGGATTACACGATCGGCCTCTACATGCTCGGTTGTGCGGTCTACGAAACGACGTTGATGGTTTTTGGGTACGATACCCTCTATGATGGGGTCCACTTTACCTCTGTTTTTTATCACAGTGTCTTTGCGATGCTCTCCCTCTTTACCTACCGGCGGCATATCCTGACCGGTTTGCAGATGGGCGAATTTTTGCGGAACAACCCGGACGTCCATCCCCAGGAATTTTTTGATCACTACTACCGTCGGTTGGGGCCGGAGGCGGTTCCGGTTCCTAAAAAAGCGACACAAACCGTTGATCCTCATGATGTCTCGTTTCTCAGCGGTCGTCCGGCGAGGCAGGGGATCCGGTTTCTTCTTCGGGGGCTCTACGATACCGCGATCATTACCCGGACCGCTTATCGGGCAATGAATATGATCGGTTACGAATATGGCCGTGAGGT
>JAUSKE010000056.1 GCA_030649435.1 Deltaproteobacteria bacterium | reverse complement strand
GCAAATTAACCCCCAGCTCTTTTTCAGAATTTCGAATCAGATCCGAAATCGCTTGAAAGGCGGTTTTATAAGGCTCCAAATCTTCTCCGGCTGTTTCTGCGGCGTCCATTCTTTCGGCTAAAGCCACCAGCAATTTTTTTGCCGTATCAACCGGCGGCAACTTTTCATTCACAGCCTGATCCAAAACGTTAGAGAGGGGTGACCCAGAGGGGACTGCCTTGTCAAAAGGGGTGAGTGTACCAACCCCTCCCGGCAGTGGTATTCGTGCCATGCCCAAATCGGAAGGACCCCTCCTTGTTGGCGGGGCCGCTTTTCGATCGCGAGCGGCGGAAATTGATCTGGAAGTGAACTCGCCTTTAGCGGGATCCAATAAAAGCTCCTGACCCATCCCCTCTTGGCTGTCTGTCCAGTGATATTCGATTTGGCTAGGAGCAAAAAGTTCCGCCAAACTATTTTTAACAGTTTCGCGAACATTCCCATCTTCTTCGGAATCGAGGCTTCCTTCGAGATTGTTTCCCCTCACTTCAATTTTTAACCGGCTTAAATCGGGCACCTCTCTCTGAACAGCATCGAGCATCGCCCAAAAATGTTGTCCGCTCACGAGGGAAGAAAAATGGACGATATAACCGGCAAGGCTTGCTGGATCATAAATAGCAACGACAGTGCAAGTATCAAATGGTCCGGAGGAACCGACTTCTCCCGGCCCAACTTTAATATAAGGCCTATTCATCATTGCTGAACGTTGGGAGACAAGACCAGAGACTGGCACTCTCATCATCCCCAACTCAGAATCACGCACTGGAGAAAATTCTCTTTGCGGCAAAGCGGTTCTCGCCGTCCAGGTTCTGGAAGCAATTTGTTGAGGTGCTCCCCCCGGCTCTTGTGTATAAACAGCAACCCCTTCAAGATTTTCCCCCTCCCCCTGCCAACGGATCCTTGCCCCTTTAAGATTTTGAATCGTCTTGGCGGTACCAAAGACAGCGCCGTTAATGATCGTCATCCCGGCCGCGGCCCCTGCTGCTGCGGCTAAGCCTTTCGAATCTCCTCCCATAATCATCGTTTCTCCGGCGGCAATGGAGGCGTTTGTGGCGACCATCGGCGCCAGCTTCGCAGCCCCTTTTGTAAGGAGCGTTGCTTCAACCACGGTATTTTCAGGGAGTGTGACAATCGTGCGTGGGAGGGATTGCGATAACTCCACTCCCGTGGCCGCCGCAAAGGGGGAAGTCCCTTGCATCAGGCCGATCGATCCACCTTGTATCGCGGAGTGAATCTGTTCCTCTGGTGAATAATAATAAGGAGTGTCGGTGGCAAGCGAACGAGTTGCAGCGACTCCCATGCCGCCTGCGTAGCCAGCCATCGCTCCACCGGCAGTTGAAGCTGCAGCAAATGTCAGTAATTGCGGGGTCGCAATCGTTCCCAAACCGGCGGCAGCCCCTCCTTCTACGGCACCGTAAATAAGGGCACCAGCAGCGGTCACCTCTCCAGCCAGAATCGCGCCGGTACCGGCTGTGCCAAGCATAAACAGGCCAACACCAGCACCCATCGTAATTTCGGAAACGGTGGTGCCGGTATCAATAACCGATTGATCGGATTCACGAACGGCCTCACGGGCCTCGATAGAATTTTTCAGCGCCTTTGTGACAATAGCGATGGCGGCCTGAGGGTTGCTAAATTTATAAAGCTGATCCCGCGCTTGGGCCAGCTGTTCTTCGGCCAGACCCATTTTTTGCTCAAACCTTTTTTGTGCAGAGCCGTCCCGAAAAAGGCTCACAGTCCAAGGCGTTTCTTCCTCTAATCTTTTAGCTGTTTGAAGATTCAACTCGGCCCGACGGATTAACGTCTCGGCACGCTGGCGCGTACATTCCAAACCACCAGTCAATTTTTTATCACTCGCCGAGTGCATATATTTAAAGATCACCCTTTAGCTTAGACTTCTTCAACAGCCACCTTAACAAATAAGCAATAGGTATGCCAATAACCTAGGGCCATTAATTAAGAATAATATTAATGATTTTAACAGGAAATGGGGAGAAAAGTCCTCAACTCTCTTCTTCCCGCCACAGGTCGTACAGGATGAACGCCGCCATGAACAAAAAAGTGCCGATCATCAGGGCGGATGAGAGAGGAAAAAAGATGGCCGTCTTCGCCGAAACGTAACGCAGGAGCCATGGCGAGAGGTTCGATAAGAGGCAGGAACCGAAAGAGAGAAGGACGAAAAAGATTTTCATCCCATCCTTCAGGGAACTGAAAACAAACAGAAGCCCGATCAAGAAGAGGATGAGCGGCTGGCTCATCGTGTGGACGTGGGCCACTGAGAGAAGAGACCGGTAGCTCTGGGGAAGAAACATCTCTTTCTCGGCCTCACTCTCCGCACCGCGGTAATGAAGAATTGTCTTCTCGACACTAAAGGCGGTCCGGTCATGGATCTGCACAATAGCGACACCAAAACCGATGAGCTGTAAAACAAGAAAACAGGTCACCACCACTTTAAAAGGTACCGACTGTCCGTTGAGTTTCACAAACCACCTCCGTAAAAGGCCTTCCAAAAAGTAACTCCCCTCTTCACCCCTTTAGCTAAGGCTCGGGCCGAGAGGGTTGCCCCACTAATGTTATCAATATCCTGACCAACGCGGATCGGGTCCCTCTGTTTTTTAGATTCAAACTGTTTTAAGAACCGTTTCGATTTGACTTCACCACCATGGCTTTCACGATAAACCAAGATTTCGACCGCCCGGACCTCCCCTTGGGGAGTCATCACGGTCATAAAGGTGATCGGCTCTGTCTTGCCAATTTCGTTATCGATTAGGGCATAGCCGTCGACATGTCCCTTTGTTTTGCCCAGATAAAAAGTAACACCTTCGCGAGAGAGGCTGTACCCCAGACTCTTCTCAATCTTACCTTTGAGATCCCCTGTGATCTCCTTCTTCTCACTCACCACCTGCTCCGAATTCTGAAAAAAAACCTTCAACGCCTCCTTGGGGGTCAGAAAAACCGTCTCGGCCGCAGCCGGACCCCCGAAAGAGAGAAGAGCAAGCAGGATTAAGCAAGCACTAGTAATAGAATCCGAGGCCCATGTTAAACTGATCTGTTCCAGTATTCGCATCATTCTTATTAAAGGTGTAGTCCGCCTTGACCGCCACTTGCGGGATTGGCAGGTAGGAGAGTCCCGTTGTCACCACCTTCCGATCGTTCGCGGGATTGGCGGCAAAACCGGACGGCATTGAGAATTGTGTCTTGATCTGTTCATACCGGGCAAAGACGACAAGATCATGCTTTGTCTCTGGCATCAAGTGGTGAAAAAGATGATAGGCCCCTTCGATATAATAACCGAGCATCTGACTGGCGACAAAGTTGGTAAATGTTGGGCTGGCTGCCAGGATCGCCGTATTGATGTTGCCAGCGTCTTTGAGATGAGAAAAGGCCAGAATCCCCTCAAGATCGATCCCTTCAATACTGTACTTGGCATCACCCTCCATCATTGAAAGGAGACCACCATCGACCGCCCCATTCCCCTGACCTGTGTTCCCAACAACCGCCGAAGTCCCAAGCCTCAAACGAGGCAGGCCTTTATACTCAAGTCGTGCTGCGCCACCAAAGTCCCGCCCTGGCGCCTCTCCCACATGGCCACGACCGTTTCGGATCCCTGTTGAACCGTTGAAACTGGTGACCGTAGTGCCACTGACCTGAAGGGCCGTTGGCATCGAGATCGCATAGGCCTGATAACTAAGCCCGGACTCAAGATGGCCAAAAAAGCCGGCGCCCCCTTCTTGCCAAGTCGTCGGGATAATCGCCCTGTAGAGGTCCGGACGCTCAACACTATAGAAGAGGGGCGGCTCGTGGTGTTCATTAATCACCCCTATCGGGACAAGGAGGGCACCCCCTCTCAACCCGAACGCCCCCTTCGGCTGCCATTCCAGATAGGCAAATTCCAACTCTGGCTCTTTAAAGGCATGTTCAAAGTCAACCTCTGTTCGTAAACGAATGGTCTTTGTAAACTCATAACCAATCCCCAACACCATCCGGTGAAAATCAATCTGATCAGCTCTGCTCCCAATCGGATTGTTGTAGTGCAACTCCCCGTAACCAAAAAAACTCAATGGCCCAAACTTGCCATGCCGCTCCAGCCCTTCGCTATCCTTTGCCCCCTTCTCCAGCTCCTCATCGGAGACCTTGATCTCCGGTCCCGCAGCGCGGGCGCTGGATGAAACAACAAAAATCTGAATCAACAACGCAACGGCTCCAAACCACAAACTTGCCTTCCTCATCGCTCCTCCTTTTGTTTAGAAATTGATAATCATATTCATTTTCAAATTAGAGGTGTTCTATAAATTGATGAGAAATCTGTCAAGGGATTATTTTTTGCTCGGGGTGCAGCGGCGGCAAATGCCGTAGAGCTCCATCTTGTGGGTGGTCAGCTTGAACTGATACTTTTTGCAAACCTTTTCCTGGAGAATTTCAATCTGTTTGTTCTCAAACTCGACGATCTTGCCACACCGCATACAGATCAGGTGGTCATGGTGGTGGTCTGTCGCATGTTCATACCGGACCTGCCCTCCAAATTCCCGTTTGAAGGCAATACCGCACTCTGAAAGGAGTTTTAAGGTCCTGTAGACCGTCGCATACCCGATCTTTGGATCACTCTTACGAACCTCGGCAAGCCACTCTTCAATCGTTAAATGCCGGTGTTTTCGAAAGAATTCTTTTAAAATGATGTCCCTTTGCCGGGTCGCATGGAACCCCTTCTCTTCCATGTATGCCAGAAGGGCCTCTTTTTTATCGGTGGGGATCATAAATGAAAATGATAATGCCTATCAACTTTTGTCAAGGGTGCGTCACCCGCAGTAGAGCCTCAATCTCCCGAACAACTTCTGGGGCATCCCAATCCCGGGGGCCGGTATAACGTCGGACCACAATCCCTTTCTGATCGATCAAAAAACTTTCAGGGAGTCGTGAAACACCGTAGGCCTCAGAAGCCTCGGCTCGTTCATCCCAGAAGACTGGAAAACTGACTGGGACGACCTTCAGGAAAGACTGAATCACCGGCCAACCTTCTTCATCCACACTGACGGCCAGGATCTGGAACCCTTTTTCTCCAAGCAACCCCTGAAGCCGTTGCAGGGACGGCATCTCGGCGCGGCAGGGAGGGCACCAGGTGGCCCAAAAGTTGAGCAAAACGACCTTGCCTCGATAGTCTGATAGCTTTTTAGCTAAAGCTCCCTGACCCTGCAGATTCCAGTCAGGGGCAAGAGAACCGCTCTTTACTCTCTCGGGGAAAGGACGAAGGAGAAAAAGGCCAGCCCCTAACAGCAGGGTCCCTAGAAGAACAAGAAGATTTCTCTTCATCCGTTTTTTAGGATTCTTTGTTGCTACGACTGGTCAGACGGGAGAAGAAGCTTTTCTTCGCTTCTCCCTTCGTCTTGACGGCCCCCTTGTTCCCTTTAGCCTTGAAGGACTCTTTCTTCGGGGCATCCGCTTTAGAAGCTGCTTTTTTGGGCTCGCTAGCTTTTGCCGGTTTCTCCTGGGGGACTTTCTTCTCTTTTTTCAGCCGTCCTTCGGGACCAGGGAGATATTCAATCATCGCCATTGGAGCCGCGTCTCCACGACGATAGCCCAGTTGGAAGATGCGGGTGTAGCCACCTGGCCGATCCTTGAAACGCGCCGAGAGACCATCAAAGAGTTTGGCCACCGCCTCCGGTGTCATCAAGAAGGCAGCCGCTTGGCGCCGGGCATGGAGCGTTCCCTTTTTGCCCAGAGTAATGACCCGATCAGCATAACGGCGAAGCTCTTTTGCTTTGGGCAAAGTCGTCTCCATCCGTTCATGAAGGATCAGCGAAGTGACCATATTCCGGAAGAGGGCTACACGAGCCGAGGTCATCCGACCAAACTTTTTGTTATCTACCAAATGGCGCATATTATTCGATCTCTTCCTTGGGTTTCACTTCCTCAGGGGGTGTTCCCCACCCTTCCAGCTTCATCCCGAGAGCCAAACCCATTTCAGAAAGAATCTCCTTGATCTCGTTTAACGACTTGCGACCAAAATTCTTTGTCTTGAGCATCTCCGCTTCCGTCTTCTGGCACAACTCACCAATATAACGGATGGCGGCGTTTTGCAAACAGTTCGCGGATCGAACGGAGAGTTCGAGCTCATCCACGCGGCGATTGAGGTTTTCATTCCATAACGGTTTAGACTCAACCACTTCCTCAACGAGCGGTTCGGCGATCTCTTCAAAATTGATGAAGATTTGTAACTGTTCCTTGATAATCTTCGCGGCAAAGGCCAAGGCATCGGCTGGGGCCACGGAACCATCCGTCCAGATCTCAAGTGTCAACCGATCATAATCGGTCATCTGACCGACACGAGCGTTGGTCACTGTATAATTCACCCTAACAATCGGGGAGTGAATGGAATCAACAGGGATTGTCCCGATAGGGTCCTTCTCCGACTTGTTCCGCTCCGAAGGGACATACCCCTTCCCCATCTTGACGGTCATCTCCATCTTGATTTTGCCATCGTGGGCAAGGTGTGCAATTGTTTGATCAGGGTTCAGGATCGAGACGTTGTCACTCGTTTGAATATCCGCGGCCTTAAACTCCTTTTCTCCCTTAGCCTCGAAACGGATTGTCTCTTGATCCCCTGAATGCAGCTGAAAACGAACCTGCTTCAGGTTGAGAAGGATATCGGCGACATCCTCAACCACTCCATGAAGGGTGGCAAACTCATGGAGCACACCTTCGATCTTCACCGAGGTAATCGCTGCCCCCTGCAGAGAGGAGAGAAGCACACGCCGGATTGAATTTCCCAAGGTGATTCCAAATCCCCGCTCAAGGGGACGGGCAACGAATTTTCCATAAGTCGGACTTGCCGACTCTTTTTCGAATTCGATTCCCTTCGGTTTGATCAGATTACGCCAGTTACGATGCATAAAGACCTCCTTAAAAAAAATTATTTAGAATACAATTCCACAACCAGTTGTTCTTGCATCGGCATGGTGAGCTCTTCCCGAGTTGGGTAAGCCCGAATAACGCCGACAAAACTATTTTTGTCTACCTCCAACCAGGCAGGGACCCCGCGCCGGTCAACGGCTGCCAATGATTGGGCAATCGGTGCGATTTGACGACTCCTCTCCTTGATCTCGACCTTGTCACCAATTTCCACCAGGTAAGAAGGGATATCCACCCGCTTGCCGTTCACGAGAAAGTGTCCATGATTGACTAACTGACGGGCCTCAGATCGGGAGCTTGCAAATCCCAATCGATAAACCATGTTATCCAAACGCCGTTCGAGAAGGAGGAGGAGGTTCTCGCCGGAAATCCCCTTCATCCGTTCGGCCTTCCGAAAGTAATTTCGAAATTGCCGTTCAAAAAGACCATAGAGCCTTTTAATTTTCTGTTTCTCACGAAGCTGAGTGGCATACTCCGAGTTCTTGGTCCTCTTTTGCCCATGCTGACCAGGGGCATAAGCGCGACGCTCAATAGCACATTTATCCGTGGTGCAACGGGTCCCCTTCAAGAAGAGCTTGAGCCCCTCCTTCCGGCAGAGTCGACAGACTGATTCCAAATGACGTGCCATATTACACCCTTCTCCTTTTCGCTGGACGACATCCATTATGGGGGATTGGGGTGACATCCTGAATTTGAGTCACCTTGATCCCCGTGACTGAAAGGGCCCGAAGAGCCGATTCCCGACCCGACCCTGGCCCCTTAATAAAAACACTGACAGTACGAACACCATGTTCCAAAGCCCTTCTGGCGGCTGTTTCAGAAGCAATCTGGGCCGCAAAGGGAGTCCCCTTACGTGACCCCTTAAAACCACAGGCCCCGGCTGATGACCAAGAAAGCGCATTACCGGTAGGATCGGTAATCGTCACCACGGTATTGTTGAATGAGGCATGGATGTGAACGACTCCTACCGGTACATTCTTCTTTACCTTTTTCTTTCCCTTTTTTGGGATGGACGCCTCTAGCTTAGGTGAATCACCAGTGGATAAAAGATCCGTTGGTGCAGCCCCCTTGGGCAAGTCCCCTTTGGGT
>JAUSKE010000069.1 GCA_030649435.1 Deltaproteobacteria bacterium | reverse complement strand
GCCTCCCAAACGGAAGGAGAGTCTTGCATAACCATCCTGGGTGACTGTGTCGGAGCCTCCGGTTTTCCGTTTTTTGGACCGAGTTGCCTTGGGGGTCCCTCTTGAGGAGCCTCACCGTTCCCCTTGGGGGTTCCGTTAGTCTTTCCATTACCATTAGTTCCCTTAGCTCCATCCCTAGGGGTCGTCTCCCTGTATTCCGCATCGACCACCGGACCTGTCCCTCGACCAGCGCCAGATCCAGCCCCACCAAACGGAGGACCGCCACGGTAACGCCAATTGACGAAGTCCTTGAAGGTCGTCCAAAAATGTTCCGGTGGTCCAAAACGTTGACGCCAGGCCTGATTAAAATCAAAGAATTTGGAAACCTCATGAACCCCAACAAAGGTAAGGAGAAGGGCCAATAGACCTCCTGGTGACTTCAGTTGTTGGATCCAACCATCGGCCTCGGGTGGTAAAGACCGGCCCACCTCTTTGGCAAAATTGGCAACAAAGTCTGGATCGTTCACCTGGTCAACAATCGTTGCCAGTTCCGGCGGCAATTTCGCCCTGAGGGCAAGATACCGAGCTTCATCCCCTGAGGCCTTCGCTTCTGCCAAATCGATGAGCGAAACTCCCGAACCTTGCAGACCACACCCGTCACCAAAGGCCTTCTCCCAAACAATGCCCATCGATTCAAGAGGGTGCCACAAAGTCGGCTGACAGCCATGCCCAACACCGATCAGGTTGCCAAGTCCGTTGGACAACCTTTTCGGTGGGACACCGACAAATTCAAGATAAGGTCCCTGCCGCCTGACATTCTCTCCGGCGATCTCCATCCAAGAGGCATAAGTAAATGCCTCCATCCGATTGGCATCCGAAAATGGAAAATGAACAATTTGGGAAGCAGCCCCTTTTGTAACAAGCGACTCAGCAGTATCACTACGACTCAAATCATTCACACCATCCACAAGGACGACAACCCCTCGATCATCCTTGCGACGGGCAATGGCCACTTGGGGGGCATGAGAAGCATCCCCTGGGTTGGAGCGACCATTTTGAATATCCACCCATAACCCTTTTGAGACGACGAAAACATAATCGTCATCGGTCGCCACCTCGGAGAGGGTCTCTCCAGGAGCTGCCTCTTGTTCAGCACAAGGTTTCTCTGATGTAAAAATGGCCACCGTTTGGTGAGGCACCGATTCAACAACCGTTTTTGTCTCCGGAGGGAATGAGGCGAGGGCATTTGGATCGGCCTGGACCTCAACCTCGCGAGCCACCGAAACCTGCGTGGTGGCAATACAAACAGAATGGGGGCTTAATTGAGCGGCATGAGCCCCTAACGCCTCGTCATACGACGGGAGGTCGTCCAAACTCAAAACTGGTTTGGATCCGGCTAAAAGAACTGATCTTGGTTCAGCCATAAGGGGAGCTTTAACTTAAGCTCATCTCTCTTATCGGCAAGGGTAGGGTGAAAGTTGTGTCGATTTCTTAGGTATTTTTGGGGGGACTAAGGAAGCCGGGGCAACCGGGGGGTCCCGTTTTCGAGGGCCCCGGAGACTTCCGGCGAGATCCCTCTATCGCCGGCAATGACTCCGCGGACCATGTCGGAGGGGCCAGAGAGAATGGGACTCCCCAGTGGCCCCCTCAAAGGTTCATCATCCTTTAAAACACGGGTAGGGAGTGGTGAAGAGCGATAAACCACGGCACCTCGTGGTGGCAAGGTTGGTGGTTTCCCTCCTCCTGATTGGGCCAAGTTTGCCCCATTCCGCATCTGATTTTCACTCACCACCCTCTCACTCACAAAACCATGGACAAAACCGGCCTCCGTCGGAAGAACATCATAAGGGACACCGATGAATGTCGCCACCCCTTGTCTCCCTCTCTCTTCAAGATTTACAACTGTTTCCCTAAAAAGCCTCGCCCCTTGCTGGGCGGTTCCGTCATGGGCCACAAAACTAAAACCGGAATGCCCCGCCATGGAGGTCGGTTGGGCTGGGTCATTCGGTTGAAAGAGGACGAGGTCTTTGGGAAGTCCTGCCGCCCGAACCGCCTCTGTCATCCAAAAAGCGAGAAGTGGGTTGTCATCCATCGATGAGACGACAACGGCATTCCCGGCCACGAGTGATGCTGAAACAATAGCGGCGAGCGTTGGAAGGGTCGTTCCCTGTGAGGTCATCAACAACCCAACCCCTTTGGGATGATAATGGGCAGTTGTCTCTTCCCCTGGCAGAATACCGGTCGGGTGCGAGGCCAAACCTTTGACAGAGTCCTCAACAATACGCCAAATTTCGGCAACGGCACTTTCAATTTGGCGATTCGCGTCGGTAAACGAAAGCCCCTGCTCGGTGGCCAAGATCGCCGCAAGTTCCTCTTGGTGTTCCGAGAGGTAGTGTGCCAATTTCTTTAACCGATCTGACCGCTCCTGAACCGATCGCTCTCCCCATTTTACTTGAGCCGCATCAACTGTTCGCAACACTTCGTCCAAATAGCGACCCGCCCCTTTTTTTGCCATCTGCCGAGCGACCCGCTCACTCCGATCTCGAAGCCTCTGCGGCACCTGTTCCAAAGAACTATAAGTGCGTTTTGGTTTTGCTACCGCTGATCCGGCGACAGGCTTCATGAATTGACGCAGGTAGTGAGGACCGCCCGACTTTCGACCGACACCGCTCATCCCGATATCGCTCCCGAACCATTCGATGCCGACCCGCGCGCCGGTAATTCTTCGATTGACGTAAAGATTCCCCGCCCTCGCCTCTCTGATAAAGCGGGCCTTGTGTGCTGGATTCCGTCCAATGTAACCGCCAGTCAAGCCGTACTCTGTGCCATTAAAAAGTTCCTTTGCTTCATCAAAGGTGTCGTAAGGGATGATGGAAACAACCGGGGCAAACGCCTCCTGCTGAACGACGTCATCATCAGGGGGAGGATCCAAAATGACCGTGGGCCGAAAATAAAATCCGGTTTCTGGCAATGGTCCTTCGAATTCAAAAAACTCGGTTGACTGAAGTCGTTCCCTGGCTAGCCCCACCTGTTCATCCCGAACCGTGGCGAGTGCCCTCTCATCAATCAAGGCGGAAAGATCAATACCGGGGTCAATCGGATTGCCGATTCGAAGGCTCTGAACATAAGATCGGAAACGGGCGACAAATTCATCATAACGGCTCCGGTGGATCAGAACTCGCGACAATTTAGAACATTTCTGTCCCTGATAACCAAAGGCTGATTGACCCACATACCGAATGGCATCATCTATATCGGCATCCGCATCGACGATGGCGCCATTATCTCCCCCCATCTCGGTCACTGTTTTCTTGATATTCCGCCTCTCAGGGGCATAAGCGGCCTCTGCAGCGGCCCGATAGATTTTCAATCCTGTACCCTTGGAACCGGTAAAGGCAACCATATCGATTCCTGAATGATTGGTGAGATAAGTCCCTTCGACACTAGCCCCATAGACAAGATTCACAACCCCCGATGGAAGACCGGCCTGCTCCAAGACTTCAACATAGCGAGCCGCTGTGACAGGGGAACGCTCGGACGGTTTCACAACAACCGTATTCCCGGCCACAATCGCCGCACTCGTCATA
>JAUSKE010000064.1 GCA_030649435.1 Deltaproteobacteria bacterium | reverse complement strand
CACGCCCCGCAGGACTCAAATGTTTTTCTTCAAAGTGGAGGGTCGCCTCGCAGGTCCCTTCACCGATTTTTTTCAGGTGGTAACCGAGAAATTCTCCAAAGTGATCTCTTTCGCTAAAAACGTTGTGGATATCGCGGATCATTTTACTCCTTCTAGCAAGGAGATTCCCGTCATCTCCTTCGGTTTGTCAATCCCGATCAGTTGAAGAATCGTCGGGGCGATATCGCAGAGACGTCCGCCGTTTTGTAAGACTGTTTTCGATCCCTTCCCACGGTAACGAGGATCGATCAGGATAAAAGGAACCGGATTCAAAGTATGTTGCGTGTGTGGCTCGCCCTGGGCATCGATCATCTCTTCACAATTTCCATGGTCGGCGGTGACGAGAACAGTCCCTCCCTTATTCTGGACGGCCGCTACAATTTTTCCAAGATTATTATCAACCGTTTCGACTGCCTTGATAATTGCCTGACCGATGGCGGTGTGACCGACCATGTCTGGATTGGCAAAGTTGATGACGATAAAGTCAGAGCTGTCGCTCGCTATTTTTTCGAGGACTCTTTTGGTCACTTCCTCGGCCGCCATCTCGGGTATCTTGTCGTAAGTGGGGACATCGCGAGGGGAGGGGACCATGATCCTCTCCTCTCCGGGAAAAACTGTCTCTTCCCCACCGTTAAAGAAGTAGGTGACGTGGGCATACTTTTCAGTTTCGGCGATCCGCAGCTGTTTTAAACCACGCTCGGATAAAAGCTCTGGCAATGTTCTCTGTGGAATCTCTTTTTGGAAGGCGACCGGCAGCTTGAAGGTGGCATCGTACTCCATCATACAGGCCAATGAGGAAATTTTTGGAAAGATCTTTCTATCGAACTCCTTGAAGGCTGGTTCCATTAAGGCTCGAGTGATCTGTCTCGCCCGGTCGGCTCGGAAGTTGAAAAAAATAACGGCATCCCCATCGACGATCGGACCGACCGGCGTGGTATCGGGGTGGCAAAGAACAATCGGCTTGATGAATTCATCAGTCTCTTTCCGGTCGTAGGCCGCCTTCACCGCCCCGATCGGAAAATATTCCTTTCGTCCCTTCCCTTCGACCAACGCCTCGTAGGCGGACTGAATCCTATCCCACCGTTTGTCGCGATCCATCCCCCAATAACGCCCCGTGATCGTCGCGATCTGACCGAGCCCGACCGATTTCAGTTTTTCGGAGAGCCTTTGAATGTAGGTCACTCCACTCGTGGGCGAAGTATCCCGGCCATCCATAAAACAGTGAACGAACAGTTTTTGAACCCCCTCTTTTTTGGCAAGATCGATCAGCGCGAAGAGGTGATCGATATGACTATGGACCGCCCCATCGGAGAGGAGCCCCATCAAGTGCAGCGCCCCTTTATTTTTTTTGGCTGCCTGGACTGCCTGAAGAAGTGCTTGGTTTTTAAAGAAGGAACGATCTTCGATCGCGGCATAAATTCGCGAAAGTCCCTGATAGACGATCCGGCCGGCCCCGATATTCATATGGCCGACCTCTGAATTCCCCATCACCCCTTCGGGAAGTCCAACGGCAGGGCCATAACTAGAGAGTGTTGTCCAGGGGTACTCCTTAAGATAGGAGGAGTAGTGGGGGAGGTTGGCGAGGGCGATCCCGTTTGATTCCTTGGCCTCTCGAACACCCCATCCATCGAGTATGATCAGAACGAGTGGCTTCATTTGATCTTTATTTCAATTTAAGGGGGACCTTTTTAGCGTCGCCCCAAAGTTTTTCAAGGTCGTAAAAACTGCGATCCTCTTCGAAGAAGAGGTGGGCGACGACACTTCCGTAGTCCATCAAGATCCAGTGACCGTGGGTGTGCCCTTCGGAGCTAAGGACCCGCACCCCTTTTTTCCTCAGTTCATCCTCAATATTGTAGGCAATCGCCTGGACCTGCCGGTCCGATTGGCCACTGGCGATCACGAAAAAATCGGTAAATGAAGAGAGTTTGCGAAGGTCCAGAACGGTGATGTTCTCAGCCTTTTTGTCATGAGCCGCCTGGGCGATCTGTTTGGCGAGAGTGAGTGGTGTCATTCGCGTATTTGTCCGTCCCCTTTCACAATGAACTTTGTTGTTGTTAATTCCTCAAGCCCCATCGGGCCAAAGGCGTGCAGTTTTGTAGTCGAAATACCGATCTCAGCCCCGAGCCCCAGTTGCCCGCCGTCGTTGAACCGGGTCGAGGCGTTCTGGAGAACAACCGAGGAATGAACGCTGTTCAAAAAAGTTTCGGCGCTGCGAGGATCTTCGGTGATGATCGATTCGGTATGATTGGAACCGTATTTTCGTATATGCGCGATCGCACTCTCGAGATCCAAAACAACACGGATGGAAAGGATCAGGTTCAGGTATTCGGTCGACCAGTCCTTTTCAGTCGCCGCTTTAACCCCCTTCACGATCTTTCGTGTGATGGGGCATCCCCTGATTTCGACCCCGGCGGCGGCATATTTTTTAATCATGTTGGGGAGAAACGAGGGGGCAATTTTTTTGTGGACGAGGAGCGTTTCCATCGCGTTGCAGACCCCGGATCTTTGAACCTTGGCATTGAAGGCGACTCGTGCGGCAAGATCGAGGCGGGCGGTTTTATCGACAAAGATATGGCAGACCCCCTTGTCATGCTTGATGACTGGGATTCGTGAGTGATCCCCCATCCACTTCATCAGCGATTCGCCACCGCGAGGGATGACGAGATCAATCATTTTATCCTGCTCGACCAGAATTTCCATCGCCTTGCGGTCTGGGGTATCGACGATCTGGATGATATTGGTGTCCAAACGGTGGGCCTGGAGGGTTTCTCTCAAAATTTTGGCGAGGGCAATGTTGGAATGAATTGACTCGGAACCGCCTCGAAGGATGATGGCGTTTCCCGACTTGAGGCAGAGGCCGGCGGCATCGACCGTCACATTCGGTCGGGATTCATAGACAACGGCGATCACACCAAGCGGGATTCTTACGCGAGAAATTTTTAGCCCATTCGGCCGCGTCCACTGTTTGACCACCTGACCGACCGGATCGGGGAGCGCTACCACTTCTCTGAGACCCGAGGCCATTTCATTAATCCGTTTCGTGTTCAAGAGTAGGCGGTCGACGAATGCGGCCCCCAACCTCTTTTTTTCAGCGAACCGCAGGTCTTTTTTGTTCGCCTCGATGATCTTTTTTTCAGCGGCGACCAGACGATCGGCCATGTCGGACAGAAGCCGATTCTTGATCTCTGTGGAGAGGGTAGCGACGACGGAAGAGGCCTCTCGTGCGCGTACCGCCATATTTTGAATCTTCTTTTTCATCGGCGTTTGTCAGCTCGTCGTAATTGAAAGAGGGTGCCGATATTTTTGCCCTGCAGAAGCTGTTTGGCAATCCCTTTCTGTTGTCCGTTAGCAATCAGTGTTGGGATGCCGTTTTGCGCCGCCCTTCGGGCTGCTTTAATTTTTGTCTGCATCCCGCCGATGCTTGTCTTGCGGAGCGTCCCAGTCGCCTTCTTTTCGGTTTCCCGATCAATACTTTGAACCAGTCGGATCAATTTGGCGTCCGAGTGAACCGAAGGGTCTTTCGTGTAAAAGCCATCCTGATCGGTCAGGATCAATAACAGATCAGCCTCGACGAGGGAGGCGACATAGGCGGCGAGTGTGTCGTTATCCCCGACCTTGATTTCCTCAACCGCCACTGAATCGTTTTCATTCACGATCGGCAGGACTTTTCGGGAGAGCAGTTTGTTAAAAGTATGTTTGGCGTTCAAGAACCGGTTTCGATGTTCTAGGTCATCGCGGGTGACCAAGATCTGACCGACCTTGATTTTGAGTGAGGCGAAGAGTTTGTGATAAAGCTCCATCAGGAGCGGTTGACCGACGGCGGCACAGGCCTGAAGTTCGCCCAGTTCACGAGGTTTTTTGTCCAGCGTTAGTTCATGCATGCCAGCAGCGATGGCGCCCGAAGAGACCAGCACCACGCGGATCCCTTTTTTGTGAAAGAGTCCGATCTCGCCTGCAACCTGTTTGACAAGCGGGGTGGAAAGCGCCCCTTTTTTGTCGGTCAGGATGCTGGTACCAACCTTGACGACGACCGTTTTAATCTTTTTGAGTTCGTTTCTTTCCATGGAGGAGTTCCTGTAACTTTTCGAGAAGCTGTTCCACCCCTTCGCCAGTCTTGGTTGAGAGGGGAAAGGCCTGGATTCCCTCTTTCTTGAAGGCGGCGACGGCATCATAGAGTCCCGCTTTGGCCTCTGGCAAGTCGATTTTTGTCAGGGCGACGAGCCTCTTTTTGTTACTGAGTTCGGAGCCGTATTGAGAGAGTTCATTTTCAATCAGGTGAAATTTTTCCAAAGGCTCCGTTGAGGTGTCTGAGAGGTCAACCATATGGACGAGGAGCGAAGTCCTTTCGATATGGCGGAGGAAGCGAAAGCCTAAGCCTTCTCCCTCGCTGGCCCCTTCGATCAGTCCTGGCAGGTCGGCGACGGTAAATCGATTATAGTTTTCCAATGTGACGACCCCCAAGACCGGCGTCTTGGTGGTAAAAGGATAATCGGCAATTTTTGGGGTGGCTGAAGAAATTCTGGCGAGGAGGCTTGATTTTCCCGCATTGGGAAGTCCCACCAGACCAACGTCGGCCAACAGTTTTAATTCGAGACGGACTTCTTTTTCCTCACCAAGCTCCCCTTTTTCTGCCTTGCGTGGGGCACGGTTTCGGTTGGAGAGAAAGACGGCGTTTCCCCGTCCTCCATGTCCCCCCTTGGCGATCAGGACCTTTTCACCAATCACCGCAAGGTCGGCGATCAGCTCTCCCTTTTCATCCTTCACGAGGGTCCCAACCGGGACGCGAACGATCAGATCTTTTCCCGAGCGGCCATGTTTGTCTTTCCCTTGGCCATGGACACCGCGCTCACCCACGAAGCGGCGTTTGTATTTGAAATCGAGGAGTGTGAAGAGGCCGGTGTCGGCCTGAAAATAGATATTGGCCCCTTCGCCGCCGCTTCCCCCGTTGGGGCCGCCGCGAGGGACATATTTTTCGCGCCGGAAGGAAACACAACCGTTACCACCGTCGCCGGCTTTTAGAGAAATCTTCGCTTCATCGATGAATTTCACAACCTAGGCAGGAGTCACAGAGACGCGGCGCTTTTCACCCTTGGCGTCATATTTAACGACGCCACTCACCTTGGCAAAGAGGGTGAAGTCACGGCCGATACCGACGTTCAAACCGGCAACAATACGGGTTCCCTTTTGTCGGACAAGGATCGATCCGGCAGGGATGGTTGTCCCCGCAAAAACTTTAATGCCCCGTCGCTTCGATTGACTATCGCGGCCGTTCGATGTGGAACCGCCGCCTTTTTTGGTTGCCATGTTAGAGTTTAATCTCCGTAATCTTCACTGTCGTAAAAGGTTGGCGGTGGCCGATCTTTTTGGCAAAACCTTTGCGCCGTTTGAATTTAAAAGAAATGATCTTCTTGCCGCGACCCTGTAACTCAACCTCGCCAGACACATGGGCCTTGGCCACAGTGGGATTGCCGATCACCGTCTCTTTTTCAGAGCCGACCATTAGCACATGGTCAAAGGTGACCTTCTCCCCTTCTTCTAAAAGGAGCTTCTCCACCTGGATCGAGTCCCCTTTGGCGACCCGGTATTGCTTCCCACCTGTTTGAATCACAGCGTACATAAATCTCCTTGAAGAGGGCGGAAACAACCACTTTTACCCCCTCTTGTCAACAGGGTCCTTATTCCTCAAAAATATCGAATTGTTCCAGGTGGTAATCTTCCTTTCCCTTGATGGCCACCTTCTTGCCGGCGATCTTTTCCCATTCTTCAATTCCAGGATGCTCCTCTTCGGTGAGCAAAGTGGCGATGGAGGGATGAGCCTGCACCACGATACGATTTTTTTTGAGGTCCGGGAGTCCCCTTTTTAGTTCGCGGAAAATTTCGTGACAGACCGTCGGTTTGTTCTTCAGATACCCCCGTCCTTCACAATAGAAGCAGGTCTCGGTCAAGAGACGACTGAGACTTTCGCGGGTCCTCTTGCGGGTCATTTCGACCAGCCCCAGTTCGGTGATCTTGGTGATCGTCGTTTTGGCGCGGTCCGGTTTCAACACCTCTTTTAAGGTTTGATAGACTTTATCCCGATTCGTGTGACGTTCCATGTCGATGAAGTCGATGATGATGATACCGCCGATGTCCCGCATCCGAAGCTGGTAGGCGATCTCTCTCGCCGCTTCCAGATTGGTTTTAAGGATCGTGTCCTCCAGATTTTTCTTGCCGACAAATTTACCGGTATTGACGTCAACGACCGTCAACGCTTCAGTCTGATCGATAATTAGATAACCGCCAGACTTGAGCCAGACCTTCTTTCCCAAGGCGCGAGAAATTTCGATCTCGATCCCGAAGGCATCGAAGATCGGTTCCGTCGCGTCATAGATCTCAACCACCTGTTTCATCCGCGGCATGAAGCTTTCGATAAAGTCGCGGACTTTCTTTCCCTCTGAGGCACTATCAATCACCACCCGATCGATATCTTCGGAAAAGAGATCCCGGATCGCTTTGAGAACAATCCCCAATTCAGAGTGAACGAGGGAAGGGGAGGGGCACTTATCTTTTTTGGCACAAATTTCCTGCCACATCTTTTCCAGGTAATCGACATCCTGCTTCAAGTCTTTGAAGCTCGCCCCTTCACTCATCGTTCGGACGATCAAACCTCCCTCTTTCGGTTTGACTTTTTCCAGAAAATTCCGGAGGCGTGAACGTTCGCGGTCGTCGGCAATCCGTCGGGAAATCCCGAGGTGATTGACCGTCGGCATAAAGACCATAAACCGGCCGGGGAGCGAAATATGGCAGGTTAGACGCGCCCCTTTGGTGCCGATCGGGTCACGCGCGATCTGGACCAGGACATCTTGCCCCTCCTTAAGGAGATCTTGAATCTGGGGGATCCGCCTTCGAGGGCGGCGCTCTGGTTGAGCTTTAACAGGGACCTCTTCGGTGGCATCGTCGCCGCCAGAATCGACCTCGTCAAAGCTTGTTAGCTCTGGAACAATATCGGTGACGTAAAGGAAGGCGGTTCGTTCGAGGCCGATCTCAACAAAGGCGGCCTGCATCCCGGGGAGGACCCGGACGACCTTACCTTTATAGATATTCCCGACATAGCCCGCCTCGCGGGCTCTTTCTATGTAGAGTTCAGAGATGGTGCCGTTTTCAAGGCGCACCACCCGCGTCTCCGTGGGGGAGACGTTAATAACCAACTCACTGGACATGCGAAACCTCTTTTCATAATTTCTTAAACTTTAAAAACCTTAAATAATTTTAAAAGTCTGAATTATTTTAGCTAGTTGAATAACCGCGATGAACTATAGAAGATCTCAGTCGATTTAGCAAGCTCTAACAAAAGGCCTTGGCATCGTACTCAAATGAGGCATTGTTTGAAACTAATTCCCGGTTTTTAGTCCAGCGGTCCCCCTCCTTGGTGAAAAGCTCAAGGTGGAGCTGGGCGAGGAGGGTTTTTTGCTCAAACGGGAGTTTGGCAAACTCTTCTGGCTTGGCCTCCAGGTCCCCCACAAGAAGAGTCTTTTTATTTTTCGCCTCAAAGTGCCAGTGGGTTGGGCTAATACTATTTTTGTTCCGAAACCAGTCGGTCGGTCCGTTAAAAAGGTACGTCTTTTGATCCAGACGCAAGACGATCGCGCTGACGAAAGAGAGTCCCCTGATTGGGCGGGGGAGTGGGGTTGTTCCGATCTCGAAAACCGCATCAGCCCCTTCGAACTGATTGGCAAATCCCCAGTGGTAAGAGGGATGAATCTCTTCCCCCCAGGCGTGTGACTGTTGGCCCACCGCATCTTGCAAAATAAAAGTCTCGCCATTGATACGAAGTCTGCCGCTTAGGCGGAGCCGAGGGTTGGGGGTGAGGATCTTGGTCTTTGGAAAGGGGAGTTTGTAGGCGAGAGGTGGCAAAAGGAGGAGGCTCTCCCCCTCCGGCTCCCAACTGAATTCCCACTCCATCTCCTGATCGGCCTCTTTCAGGTGTGCCCGCGCCCCATGGTGGTAAATGGCGGAGCCGCCGATATCGAGAAAAAAGAAATCGGCCTCGGTGACGACCTTGTCGGCGGCGAAGTCATTGTGGAGCACGATCTGTTTTTTCTGGACACGGTCGAAGAAGAGGCCCCAGACCGAACCGTTAGTTTCTCCCCCTTGGTTCTGCAGGGTGTACCGTCCCAGAAAGCTAAACCGCCCTTCGGGGTCGTGGAGTTCAAAAAAGAAGTTCTCGTAGAATTTTTTCTTCGAAGGGTGCCAGAGGACGATATTATCTTTTTCGGAGCTCATGCCAGGTTGCCGGTTAGATCATACGGTCCGGCATCGGTGATTTTAACAGTCATAAAAGGATTTTTTGTAGGGGCGTGATTTATCGCGCCCTTACCCGTTAATTTCACAATCCCATCAATCTCCGGCGCCTGACTCTCAAGCCGCGCATGGTTCTTTTCGCGGATCGCCTTCATTTTTTTACCGATCAGGGCCTTATTCTTTTTCAGGCTAATTTTTTGCTGGAGTTCCATCAGCGAAGCCCGTCGTTCTTCTTTGAGCGGTTTGGCAAGTTGATCCGGAAGGCTCGCCGCCTCGGTCCCTTCTTCCTGTGAATAGGTGAAGATGCCGACCCGTTCGAGTTCCGCAGACTGGAGGAATTTTTCAAGTTCTTTATGATCTTTTTCTGTTTCTCCCGGGTAGCCGACGATAAAGGTCGATCGGATCGTCATTTGGGGGATCTCTTTTCGGAGCCGCTCGATGATGCTCCAGATGTAACGGGAATTAGAGCCGCGGTGCATCGATTGCAGAAGCCGGTCGCTGATATGTTGGAACGGGATGTCCAGGTATTTGCAGATGGTCGGGGTGTCTCTGAAAATTTCGATCAGTTCATCCGTCCAGCGGAGTGGGTAGGCGTAGAGGAGCCGCATCCAGTGGTCTCCCGGAATCTCTCCCAGTGACCTCAACAATTTTTCGATCGTTGTGCCGTTATGAAGGTCGTTGCCGTAGTCGGTGGTGTCCTGCGCGATGAGCGAAATCTCTTTTACCCCTTGGGCCAAGAGATTTTCGACCTCTTGTCGAATATCGGCAATCGACCGACTCCGCTGACGTCCCCTCAGTTTGGGAATAATACAGAAAGAGCAGGTGTGGTTGCAGCCTTCGGCAATCTTAACATAGGTCGAGACCCGGTCGGTCAGGAGGCGCGGCATTGCCGCCGTTGGGATGTAGAGCGGTTCGTGGAGGTATTCTCTCTCCGGCAACGATTGCGAGAGGAGGTTGGCGATCTCGGCATAGTCGTTGGTGCCGATCAGAAGGTCCGCCTCCGGCAGTTCGGGGGAGAGCTCTTTTCCGTAACGCTGAACAAGGCAACCGGCGACGACCAGCTTCGCCCCTTCTTTTTTAGTTTGGCCCAGGGAGACGACGCTTTCGATCGATTCTTTTGAAGAGGCTTCCAGAAAACCGCAGGTGTTGACGACGATCACGTCCGCTTCCGTCTTGTCGGTCGTGACGGTGTACCCCTTCGTCAGAAAACTGCCGATCATAATCTCCGAATCGACCAAATTCTTCGGACAACCGAGCGTTTCAAGATAGACCTTTTGCGACATGGGGCGAGACCGTATCAGAGCCTCCCGGCGGGGTCAACGGGTCAAGTCAGAAAGGGAACAGGGCCCAACGGGCCTGAGAGGGGGAGGCTCCGTCCGGCTTGGCCGGTGGAGGGGGCGACGCGAGCCCCTAAAAAAGGGACGCCTGTTGGGGCGGTTCGGGATCTTTCCATTGGATCTTCACCGGCAGGCGGTGTTGACCGTCGCGGGATTGGTAAAAGACCTCGCCGTTCTTTTTGCCGTATTCATAGATCTCGCGGGTTAGCCGAACATCATCCAGGCAATATTTTTTGAGTTTCTCCATCTCACCACTTCGGTAATAGGCGATGGCGTCCAACCCTTTGCCGCTCTTGCCGACGCCGAGGGTGGCCTGAGCCACCGATTCAAGGCTGACCCGGTGGCCAAGGATTTTTTCCAGCTCATCCATAATATCCAGGATTGGGATTTTGGTAGAATCTGTCTTCAAATAAGGGGCGAGGACCGGCAGGTCAAAGCGGCGGATGTTGAAACCGATCAGGCGCGAACAACGGACGAGTTCGTTTTCGAGGGAAGGGATCTCTTTTTCTTCGAAGATTTTGTATTCGTTCGTTTCGTAAAAATAGGTGCCGACGACAGTGACGCCCAAAAGATGAAAATTGCTGCGCCCCCCGACCTCATCAAAGGTTTTCTGGGTTTCGAGATCGAGGACGATTTGGTGTGGCGGCATAGTTTGACCCATCGCCTATTTTAGGGGGAGGTTCAAGTGCGATTTTTTTGCAGGTCCGAGGGGATTGGGGCTTCAAAGGAGACTTTTTGGCCACTGGTGGGATGGGTAAAGGTGAGGCGCCAGGCA
>JAUSKE010000062.1 GCA_030649435.1 Deltaproteobacteria bacterium | reverse complement strand
GTCTCTCCATTCCCAACTTAAAACAAGGGTGATCGATTTTGAAAGAGAACCGGTCTCAAGGGTTTTAAAGGGAGCTTCTTTCGACCTGATCCTGATGGTGAACACCTTAAACGAAATTCGGTTCGACAAACGGGTTCGTCTGATCGAACAACTGCTTCGTGGTTCACTGACTAGCGGCGGAAAAATCCTTATTATTGAACCGGCCCTACAAAAGACGACCCGCGAATTGATGGAACTCCATGACCACCTCCTGGAAAGAAAATTGGCCAAGGTGCTCGCCCCTTGCCTCCACCAACACTCCTGCCCGATGCTCAGGGAAGGCCAACGGGATTGGTGTCACACTTATCTCGAATGGGAGAGGCCGGAGATGATTGCAGAGTTTGACCACCGTATCGGGATTCGAAAAGACTATCTGAAGTGTTCTTATTTAATTCTCGAGAAAAAACAGGAAAATTCTCTTCCAGAAAAACTGGCAGGGGGCCCTGCCCCCTGGCGCGCTGTTTCGTCGCTCATGCGATCAAACGGCAAAAATCAACTCGTGCTCTGTGGAGAAAGTGGGGCGCGAGATGGAAGATTGCTGCACACGGAGCGACTCGACAGTGACCGGTCTCGATTCAACATCCCCCTTGATCAGGCGAAAAGGGGGGACATTTTTTTGATGGAACCAATTCAGAAAATAACCAAAGAGACGCTGATCCGAAAACTCTAACGCGTTCGTGGGACTTTTCCTTCCCTCAACCGTTCAACCCAACGCCTCAAGTCCCGCGGCAGTGGCGAGACAACTTCTACCTTCTGGTGAGAGACCGGGTGCCGAAAGGCAAGACGGGTCGCATGGAGGGCCTGTCGCTTGAAATTTTTGGAAAGTTCTGAATCATTGCCATACAACCGATCCCCCAGAATCGGATGTCGCATCGCCGCCAATTGAACACGGATCTGATGGGTACGACCGGTCTTGATGGAAACTTCAAGAAGGGTTGCGCGGCTGTACCTTTCCAGGACCTTGAATCGGGTGATCGCCTTTTTCCCCTTCCCTTTCTCAACAAGTTTAACTTTTTTGCCGCCCGGGAGTTCTGCCTGAGCCAAGTAGTCTTGCAAAACCCCTCTTTCCGCTTCGACACGCCCCTCAACCAGAGCAAGGTAATCCCTCACCACCGTCTGTTCTTTAAACTGCTCCGTAATTTTATTCGCCTGTTTGGTCTTGGTATAGATCAACAAGCCAGAAGTATCGGCATCCAAGCGGTGCACCAGCCCGACATAGTGGGCCACCAAATGGGGGTGTGTCCGCTTCAGGTATTGATTAACCATCGCGACCATTGAAGGGCGCCAGGCGACGGGCGATTTTTCACAAGGAACGCCGGCATCCTTCTCAACCACCAAGAGGTCGGCATCTTCGTAAATAACTTTCAGAAATTGGGGCTGATTTTGGGAGAGATCCTCGGCCCCCTCGGCAAGAAGCTCAACCCTGTCCCCCTGTTCTAAGGCCCAAGAAGCAATAACCACCTTTCGGTTATTGATCAAAAGACGCCCCTGATCGATTAACCCTTTGATCTTCTTGCGAGAAATTGGGGCCATCACCTTTGTCAGGTAGAGATCGACCCTCTTCCCATCCTCCTTACCCGTAACCTTAAAAAATTGTTTTTCCATAAATGGCTAAGCCTTATGGTCTAATTCTCTTCCTTTTTGCAAGCCATTAAAAAATGGCAACTTTTTCAAGTTTAGGCCGAAAGATCCCTTGGTTTATCAAGGAGACGATTTTTGTATGGTTGATTGTCTTTCCCCCAAGGGTGATTCACCCACAGGAAATTGGGAACGGTTTGTCTGTGCCTCCAAAGAGGGGGAGGGCTTAGCCCCATCCTCAACCGGTGTCGCCGTTGCCGAATTTGCGCGGAGCCGTTATTTTGCCAGAGATGCCTTTATCCTCCATCGTGGTGTCAATGTCTATCGCCCCCGATGGGGAATAGAACCGGTCCAAACTCTCTACAAAAAAGAGGGGTACGTCAACAAGTACGCCGGTGCCGAAGGGGCTTCGGGGAGAGGGATCGGCTATTTGCCGGAACCTCATCTGAGAACAATCGCCTTCTTTGGCATCCGGGGCCTTGGCGCCTTGGTAGATCTTTACTCACTCGTCAGTCCCATTGCCCGCATCGTCGAAGGGGATTCGGAAGTTGAGGGAACAATGCCGACCGATCTCCTCGCGGCAAGCCAATCGACCATAGGACTGTTCACCGTTTTCTACCCAACCCGTCTAGGGAGAGGGGTTGCGGCCCATGCCTCACTCCTCTTGGGGGCGCTGGGAGCCGCTAGTTTAGGAGAGTCGGCCTACCACAATATCACTCTCCGAAGTTCCGACGACAGGAGGACACGCGAGCAACTGGGTCGTCTTGCTCTGACAGCGCTTCATTACGCCCTCGGCATGGGAGGACGCCTGACTTCTCACGGAGATCCGGTAACCGGCCAGCTGCAAAAAGGGCGGTATGTTCAACTTGAAGGGGATCTCGGTCGAGCCGTCAGCATTCGGAAGGAGCGAAGAGAGGGGGCTTTTGGACTTGCCCGCGTAGAATTGGTCGAGGCGGGACTTGTCCGTTATCACCCTCGCGTCCTGAATTACACTTCACCTGACGGTGGACCACTCCTTGTCAAAGACTTGACTTTCATCGGCTACACTCATGGGGACGGAGGACAATTGGTGAGCGTCGGCCAATTTGAAGTCCATCAGCCGGTTGAGGTGATCTCGAGTGGGGGAAGGGCAACCTACCGTGATGTCGGGCTGCCGGATATTACCCTCCGGATTGCTCCGAATCATCAAGGGAATGGGAACGCTCGAAGATTTCGTTACTCACTCCTGAACTTTCGCCTTCCGGCAGATCATGCTCTTCATCCCCTTGTCCCTGAATCACCGCTCCGACGTGGGTGGACGAGCCGTGTGATGTCGATGAGTGAGCTTTTTGGGGAAGGGGGAGAGGCTTATCAAAGGAGTCTTGAGGGGAGCCCTGTCCGACTTGCCGCTGCACGAGGAACCTGGATGTGGGAACCGGAACATGGGACTGGTAAACCGGTCCGTTTTGTTCAGGGGGTTATGGTTGTCCGACCGGACCATCGGGTGATTCACGGTTTTTGGAGAGGGACTTTTAAAAATCTCCGGGAGACCGTCAGAGGACACCGCTTTATTGAAAACCAGATCCAGAGAGGCAAACTCCACCGTGGCCTACCGGATCACCCACAAGTCACAACCCCTCTCCTTTTAAGACAACGCCGCGCCGCTCTTCTTGCGGAACAGGTGGCTCGAGAAGCCGAATGGGGCTTCATTAAGCCGGGACCGCTTGATGTTTCATGGTTGTCAGACGTCCCCTCCCACTTCAGAGTCCGACCCACTGACTCACCCCGTGCTTACTGGCGAGGGGTGCGGCGTTCCCAATCCGGCCCCAAAAAGCCGTAAAAAGAGCCCTTCGAATTAATTTATAGCAACCTCCTTATCCCTGACCCCGATAGTAGAGGCACTTATGGGATTACTCGACCACCTTGTTCCCGGTCTCCACATCAGTCCTGTTGGGGGGGCCTCCAACAGCTCAACGATCGATTCGGCACGTCTATCCACCTTCCACCCAGGGAGTGGGGCAGAACTAACCGACGCGACTGTGATTGGTGACACATCAGGTCCCCGCTTTACCGCTGCGGCCCGTCTCGATATCCGACTGGCCGAGGGAGACGACTGGGAATTCCGACTCACCACCGAGGCTGAGACAGCGGTCACCAATACCGACCGCTGGCGTATCTATGAAAATCCTGCCGTCGGTTTTAGTTTTCATGGAGAGAACCTTTTTGCCCGTCTCTTAGGAGGCCCTGCCTTCGTACTGACAGGACCGGTGGATGGAAAAAAGATCGGTGCCGCCGGAAAGATCGTGATCGGCGGGGAATTTCTCAAAGGGAATGTCCTTAGACCTGTCATTGCACTCGAGTTGGGAGGTCTCTACGTAGGAGACAATGGACCTCGTGTTCGCGCGTTTTATGGGGACTGTGTTTCCGGCACCTATGGGAATTCCTGTTTTATACAAGAGAGCCGGCTTGATACCCGCGGAACCACAATTGGGCTTGTGGCCGGAGTCGACTTCGACCTAGCCAGCTTGCACGACTAAGTATTTCTAATCCCCTACGGGGATTGAAATACTATACAAATCAACTTCCGAATGTTACCATTCTCGAACAATGCCTAAGATCGACCTTGCCGGCCTTGAAGTCACCCTTCCCGAAAACTGGCAGATCCAGGGGATGGTCACACTGACCCTCCCGTCGCCCGACCCGAAGGTAAAACCAAACATCATCCTCACGCGGGAGAAACTTCCCCAACCGATGACGCTTGATGTCTATTTTCAAAAAATTAAAGAGGCGATCAGTCGTCGAGGGATCAAAGATTTTAAGGTTTTGCAAGAAAACCGAATGACCGTGGGTGGCGTCCCAGCGATACAGATGATCTGCGTCTGGGATGTCGGGGCGATGAAAGCGATGATGGGGCCTTCTTCTGGCCCACCGCCACCCAAAAATCAACCCCCCCAACTCGTGAAACAGATCCAGGTCACACTGCTTCGGGAAGATATGACCGCTGTCAACCTAACAGCCAGTTTCCCTTCCGATCAGTTTGATCTTTACAACCGGCCGTTCCAGACTTTTTTAAAGACCCTCAAGTTTCAGGAAACCTAAATATCGAGGTTCTTCACACTCAAGGCGTTTTCTTCAATGAACTGGCGTCTCGGTTCAACCTGATCCCCCATTAAAATGGTAAAGATCTGGTCTGCTTCAATCGCATCGTCAACCCTAACCTGCATCAAAACGCGCTTCTCCGGATCCATGGTTGTTTCCCAGAGCTGAGTTGGATTCATTTCACCAAGACCTTTGTATCGCTGGATCGATTGCCCCTCACGACCGCTACTGAGAACCTTTTCCTTCACTTGCTGAAGGTTGTCAAACTTCACTCTTTGTGTTTCCTCGACAATCTCGAAAGGTCCTTTTCCAAGAGTCGCCAGATCGCCGATCAATTTTTTCAGCTCAGAAAACTCCGCCGAGGTTAAAAATCGAACATCAATTTCGGTTTCACGGGGAGCATTGTTGAAAGAACTCTTATAAATAATCCGCGGGGCTCCATGCTCCGCATCCTCTTTGACCTCCAGTCCAAAATCTTCCAGCGTGGGGTATCTCTTTTTAATATAGGCAGCAATGTTGTCGAGTTCTGTGTCGAGACGCTTCCCCTCTTTGAGCAAGGGCCTCTCCAGTTCCGAGCCGGCCACAACGGCATCAATAATCCGTGGGTCGCCATCTTTCTTGGCCAAATCAAGAAGCTTTTGATAGCGAATCAGTTTTTTGACCAACTTTACCAACTCTTGGCCGACCAGTTCCTTTCCCTTGGCCACGAGACGGAGTCCATCGACACCGTTTTCAACGAGATAGTCTTCCATCGCGCCTTCATCCTTCAAGTACTTCTCGGTCTTTCCCTTTTTCACCTTATAGAGAGGGGGCTGGGCAATATAGAGGTGGCCGCCTAAAACAATCTCCGGCATATGGCGGTAAAAAAAAGTGAGGAGGAGCGTTCTAATATGTGACCCGTCGACATCGGCATCAGTCATGATGATGATGCTATGATACCGAAGCTTGGCCAGGCGATTCTCGGTGGGCGAACTCTCTTCTTTATCCCCCTTGGCACCAGGGCCATTACCAACACCAACTCCCAAAGCGGTAATCATTGTTCTAATTTCCTCGGAAGAAATCATTTTGTCAAAACGGGCCTTCTCGACATTCAGAATCTTTCCCTTAAGGGGCAGGATCGCCTGATTCCGTCGATCCCTCCCTTGCTTCGCTGAGCCACCGGCCGAATCTCCCTCAACGAGAAAAAGCTCCGAGTGTGCCGGGTCCCTCTCTTGGCAATCGGCCAGTTTTCCGGGAAGAGCTCCCGATTCGAGTGCCCCCTTTCGCCGAACAAGGTTACGAGCCTGCCGTGCCGCCTCCCGCGCCCTCGCCGCATCAATAACTTTGGCGATGATCTTGCGGGCCAGCGGCGGGTGTTTCTCCATGTATTCGTAGAGCTTGTCGTAAACAACCTGCTTGACGAGCCCCTCAACCTCGGAGTTTCCCAACTTCGCCTTTGTCTGTCCTTCAAATTGTGGGTCTGGGATCTTGGCGCTGATCACAGCGGTGAGCCCCTCGCGGATATCCTCTCCCATCGGATTTTCCTTTAGGTCTTTCAAGAGGCTGTTGGTGGTGGCAAACTGGTTGATCGCCCGCGTGATGGCTGACTTGAATCCGGTGAGATGGGTTCCCCCATCGTAGGTGTTGATGTTGTTTGCAAAAGAAAAAAGGTTCTCAGCATAACCATCATTATACTGCATCGCCACTTCAACAATAATTTTATCCTTCTCGGCTAAAAGATAGATGACATCATGAAGCGGAGTCTTACGCTGGTTTAAGTGTTCAACAAAGCTGACAATCCCCCCTTCGTAACAAAATTCATGTTTCTTTCCCTTCTCCCTTTCATCCGTAATAGAGATTTTGAGTCCCTTATTGAGAAAGGAAAGTTCCCGGAGTCTCTGAGACAAGGTGTCGAAAGAATACTCAGTCGATTCGAAGATCTCCGAATCCGGCTTGAAAGTAACCTTGGTCCCCTGCTTGTTGGTTTTGCCTGTAACTTCGAGGGGGGCTTGTGTCGCCCCACGTTTGTACCACTGGTAATAAACCTTACCGTCCCGATAAATCTCGAGATCCAGTTTTTCGGAAAGGGCGTTGACGACCGAGATACCGACGCCATGAAGTCCTCCGGAAACCTTGTAGGTACTGTGGTCGAATTTACCGCCGGCATGAAGCATGGTCAGAACCACTTCAGCGGCCGATTTCTTCTCCGTGGGGTGAAGGTCCACCGGAATCCCACGCCCGTTATCAATAACAGTCACACTATTATCGATATGAATCAGGACGTCGATTTGGGTGCAGTACCCTGCCAAGGCCTCGTCAACAGAGTTGTCGACAACCTCAAAAACTAAGTGATGCAGACCAGCGGCTCCTGTGGAACCGATATACATCGCCGGCCGTTTACGGACTGCATCAAGACCCTCAAGGACCTTGATGGTCGCGGCATCATACTTAACTCCCTCCTTCTTAGGGGTACCAACTGGCATGAATTCTCCTTGGGTGAATCACCCTTGGGTGAATCACCCTTTCAAATATTGGACTAGAGTCTCATCGGCATGATCAAGGAAAGGAACCCTCGGTCAAATTCCGATCGGATGACACAGGGAGAGACTTCATCCTTGAGCTCTAAAACAACCTTTTCATCTTGCAAGACCGAGAGGACATCCAAGAAATACCGTGCGTTGAAACCGACTCGAAAGCTTTCTCCCCTATATTCAACAGGAAGTTCCTCACGGGCCTCTCCAAAATCGGGATGACTTGAAGAAAGTTCCAAGTTGCCCGGTGAAAATGAGAAGGAAACACCGCGAGATTTATCAAGTGATACCAGAGCAGTCCGTTTCAGTGCTCCCACGAGGGATTCACGGCTGGTTGTCAAGATACGCTCGAGCTTTTTCGGAACAACCTGTTTGTAGTCCGGGAATTCTCCTTCGACCAACCTTAAGAAAAGGCTAACGTCCCCTCGATGGGCGACAATCTGCTTTTCTTCTAGTCCTAACTCCAGATCACCCTCCCCACCTTCAAGCAGCTTTTTCAGTTCTACGATTCCCTTTCTTGGAAGAATTAGCCCTTTATCCACCTTGACCTCTCCCTTAATCTCGCGGTCTACATAGGAGAGGCGGTGACCATCTGTCGCTACCATGCGGAGTACCGAGCCTGCTCCCTCCTGGACCCTTTCTAAATAAATTCCATTCAGTGCCAATCGGGTCTCGTTGGTTGAAACGGCGTAAAGTGTCTTTTCGATCATTTCATGAATAACCTTGGATTCGAGCTTGAACCTTGGTCCTTTAGAGACTGGCAATGTTGGAAATTCTTGGGGATCCATACCAACGATTTTGAACTTGGCCTTGCCTGACTTCAACTCCAACCAGCCGCTCTTCTCTCCTTCGACGGAGATTTCTTCTTTAGGCAGCTCTTTAACAACCTCATAGAGATTGCGGGCATTAATGGCAATCTTGCCTGGTTTCAGTATTTCAACATTGGCCTCGACAACCGCCGTTGTTTCAAGATCCGTCGCGGCAATTTTTAGTTTTTTGCCTTGTCCCTCTAAAAGAATGTTGGAGAGAATCGGCATCGTCGTTTTTCTTTCGACAATCCCTAATCCCCATTGAAGTGCTTTTAAAAATTCCTTCTTTGTTGTTTTGAATTCCATGGAGTGATCCTTTCCTATTATTATATTATAGTAAGATAGTAGTAGTCGTAGTGCCTGTGGTTATTGTTGATAACGAAAATTCTGCTGAAGAATCGTGAGTCGAGCATAGAACGAACCTGTGAACCAATAATTTCAATGTCACCCGATTAGTCTGTTAATAAGGTTACCCACGATTCATCAACAGGTGAGTCCCCGAACTTATCCAGTGATGTTGAGTCTTCCTTCAAGCGAGCTAATATCGCTTTTGAGGGAGCCGTCAACAGGGATTTTTCCTTCGATCTTATGAACGGCATGGATGACGGTGGAATGATCCTTGCCACCGAATGAATCCCCGATTTTGGGGAATGACGAGCTGAGGTGTTTTCGACAGAGGTACATCGCGACTTGACGTGGGAGGGCAAAGTTCCGGAGACGCTTGGGGCCTGTGAGTTCTTCAAGACGGATACTATAGAAGTCAGCAACAACCCTCTGGACTTTTTCAATGGTCAGGAGCCGGCCCGATTCCCCGAGGAGATTTTTGAGGACATCTTTGGCTAGTTCGAGACTTAAGGGGACGCCAGCCAGTGAGGCAAACGCCGAAACGCGGATCAAGGCCCCCTCCAATTCACGGACGTTGGATTGGATTCGGCTTGCCAGGAACAAGGCAATCTCGTCCGAAATGAGGATTTTATCGTCTTCAGCCTTCTTTTTAAGGATAGCGATCCTCGTTTCGAGATCCGGAGGCTGAATATCGGCCACAAGGCCCCACTGAAAACGGGAGAGAAGCCTTTCTTCCAATTTGGGTATATCTTTTGGGAACTTATCGCTGGTGACAACGATCTGCCGGTGCGCTTCATGCAAATAGTTGAAGGTATGAAAAAATTCCTCTTGGGTCTGCTCTTTCCCGCCAATAAACTGGATGTCATCCATCAGTAAGAGGTCACAGGTGTCTCTATATTTCTTCCGGAACTCCCCCATCTTCTGAAAACGGACGGCATGAATGAACTCATTCATGAAACGCTCGGTTGAGATATAAATAATCCGAGCTTTAGGCTGTTTTTTAAGAAATTCGTGCCCAATGGCGTTTAGAAGATGGGTCTTTCCGAGACCAACCCCTCCATAAATAAAAAATGGATTGTAATTTTCGGCCGGTTTATGGGCCACCGCTTGGGCCGCGGCATGGGCAAAACGGTTGGCACCCCCAACGACAAAACTATCAAAGGTATATTTGGCATTCAGGGTTTCATGGGTCAATATCTTCTGCTTTTTAGGTTGTTCCCGGATTTCGACAGGTTGCAAAACGACTTTGATGCTCTCAGACTCCTCTTTTTGGAGATGGAGTTGGACCGTGCAGGAGGGAATCCCGGTGAGTTTTGACAACTCTGCTTCGAGAAGCTCTTTAAAATTGTCGTAGATCCAGTCGCGAACAAACTTGTTGGGAACTTCCAGGGCTAGACAATTCCCCTCAAACGACTGAAAATGGGCTGGTCGAATCCATGTATTGTAATGCAGGTCACTCACCCTGCCTTTTAAAACTTCTTTCAGATGAGACCAGGCGTCAGTCATATTTATGATACCCACAGATCTATCCACAGATGTGGAAAAGCCAATAAAGTTTAATTATTTCAAATAGATATGACTAAAAAACAGGTCATTTATCAACAGACACCTCTTGAAAAACCTGAAAGTTGGAACAACACTCCCTCAACCGGCACGAAACTTCTTTTTCTCTCTTTCGGCCGTCTTTCAAAACAGCAACGTTTAGTTGTTGTCAGGATCGGGTCGGAGTATTAACGGAAACATTTTTTTGGTGCAAGGTGAAACTAGAAAAAAAGTTTTGAAAAAGTAAAGTCGGCGGAAGTCTTGGAAAAAATTTTCAACCTTGACAAAAACAAAGAAAGCTTCTTAGTGTGGCCCACACAAAAACGTTTCGCAAAGTCTTTAGGGACGAGAGCTAGATATGAAGAGAACCTTCCAGCCCAGTAAAATCAAGAGAAAGCGGACGCACGGCTTTTTACAGAGGATGAGCAAGAGTGGTGGACGGCGAGTTTTGTCTCGTCGTCGTGCCAAAGGTCGCCGGAAACTCTCTGCGATAACGCCTCGGAAGTAACTTGGTTCGTACTCAAGGTGCTAGAAAAATTTTATTACCAAGCTTTACGGTTACCCTCCGTCCGACCCGGGTTTTTTCAACAAAAAAGGAACTCAGGATTATGGTTGCCAAGAAGTCGATCCCTCGGGCCGTTGATCGAAATCGGGTGAAGCGTGTTTTGAGGGAATTCATAAGGCAAAATGGGTCAAAGTTTGAGGGAGAAGATATTGCCGTATGGGTCAAGGGAGCGGCGGCAGAAAGAAAAAATGTCGAGTTATTTTCAGAGCTTAAAAGCTATTTGGCATAATGGGATAAGGTGGTTTTCCCTCCTTCTTATCCATTTCTATCGGGTAATCCGGCCACTGTTCTTCTTCCTTCTGAATGGACGATTGGAGGGGGGTTGTTGTCGATTTTATCCTAGCTGCTCGGTTTATGCCGAGTCGCTTTTTCGTGACGGGCCGCTTTTAAAGGCTTTTTTTCTCGCCGGTCGCCGTCTTTTGAGGTGTCATCCCTATGCCGATGGGGGGATCGACTGGCCGCCGATTCACCCTTCAGAAACGAGGTCTTAACTTTTTATGGATACTCAAAAACGACTTCTTTTGGCCACCGCTCTTTCCTTTCTTGTTTTTGTTGTTTGGGCCTTAGTTTTCAAACCGAGTGAGCCCGTTTCGTCGGGGGTCCCTTCCTCCATTGTTTCGAATGACCGAGGAGGTTCCTCGTCTCCAGTTCTTCAGAATCGCGTCGATTCTGGATTCCCAGTGGGTGGTGTGTCATCCAAGGGAGAGGTCCAGGTTGTCGAGACTCCTCTTTACAAAGTCTCCCTCAACCGTCTCGGCGGCTGGATGAGCTCTTTTAATCTAAAGAGTTTTCATGATCGAGCCTTGGTTGTTGCCGGAGAAGAAGCCGGCTTTCTCCTCCGCTGTGAGTCTTGTAATTTCACACTCCCCCCGTCGATCCCTTTTGTTCAAAAATCATCGAGTTCCCAGGAAGTTGTCTATGAATGGTCGTCCCCGGAACTCCTCCTTCGCAAAATTTATCGGTTTTCCGAAGACAAGTATTTGATTGATCTAAAACTTGAGGTTCTGGCGCGGAAGGCTCAAGGGGTTAGTGGTCGTCTTGGTATTGCCTGGGTGGGGGCTGAGCTACCGAGTCCCAACAGTGGTGGTCCTTTCGGTTTTCTAAAAACTCCCCCCGATCTAAAGCAGGTGGTTTATCTCTCGGGCGGCAATGTTATCCGGAAGGTTCCTAGTAAGGAGGAGAGCAAGGGGGCCGATTCAGGGCTGATCGCCTGGGCAGGATTGGAAGACCGGTATTTTCTTCGGGCCTTGATCACGAGAGAACTGACCCAGGAACAGTCGCTCACTTATCGATTGAATCAGGGGACTTCAGAGCTGGTATTCTATACACCGTCCTTTTCAATCCCAAGTTCACACCGACAGGTCTTTCAATTTTCGGCCTTTGTAGGACCGAAGCGTTTAGAACTTTTGAAAGAATTAGGAGTAGGGCTAGAAAAGACAATTGATTACGGGATGCTTTCAGTCCTCGCCCTTCCGATTCTCTACCTGCTCAAGTTTTTTCATAACTTTGTTGCCAACTGGGGGGTTTGCATCATCCTTCTAACCCTCTTTGTCAAAGCTCTCTTAAACCCCTTGACCTTAAAGGGGCTCCACCAGATGAAGGCGATGCAAAAACTGCAACCGGAGCTGGCAGCCCTCCGTGAAAAATTTGCGGGTGACAAGCAGCGGTTGAACACGGAGACGATGAACCTCTTCAAGCGGCACAAGGTAAATCCAGTCGGTGGCTGTCTACCGATGCTCCTGCAGATGCCGATCTACATCGCACTCTATAAAGTTCTCTACAATTCAATCGAGCTTTACCAAACTCCATTCTTCGGTTTTTATAAGGATCTTTCAGCACCGGACCCCTACTTTATCCTTCCCGTCATCCTGGGCCTTTTCATGTTTCTGCAACAAAAATTGACTCCCAACCCCTCTGCTGACCCGAGCCAAGCCCGGATCATGATGTTTATGCCGATCATGTTTACGGCATTTATGCTCTTCCTCCCGGTCGGTCTGGTTGTTTATATCCTCGTCAACACGGTGATGAGCGTCCTTCAACAGTGGATGCACCAAAAGGGGATTCTTTGGAGGGACCTCTTCCGAGGTCGCTTTAACCCTCGTACCGCTTGATTTCCAGGGTATTATCCGATAGGCCCGCGCTGTGATCTTAAGGAACAGTCTTGCCGATACCATCGCCGCTATTGCGACCCCGTCCGGGTTTGGGGGGATCGGTATCATCCGTCTCTCCGGTCCCAAGGCGATTGAGGTTGCCGACCACTGTTGGGTTTCATTGAAAAAACTGAAGGAACTACCGGATCGACAGCTGACCCGAGGAAAGGTTTTGGACGATCAGGCGATGGCTGTGGTGATGCGGGCCCCCGATTCTTACACCGGTGAAGAGGTGGTTGAGTTTCACTGTCATGGGAGTCCGGTTCTGCTTCAGTCAATCCTCACCGGACTTTTTAAAAATGGCGCGCGCCCTGCCGAGCCTGGGGAGTTTACCAAACGAGCCTTCTTGAACGGAAAGTTAGACCTTGTCCAAGCCGAAGCCGTGGCCGACCTGATTGCCAGTGAAACAGAAAAGGGGGCGGAGCTTGCCGCACGACAACTCTCTGGCTTCCTCTCCGGGGTGATCGGAAAAATTAAGAACGACTTGATGGTGATGCGGGCCCAGATAGAGGCGATGATCGATTTTCCGGAGGATGAAGATGTTCAGGGGCTTTACTCCGAGGAGATGAGCGGGCGGGTTGAAGATTTAAAGAATCGGGTGACGAGGCTTCTCGCCACATTTGAAGAGGGGAGACGATTTCGGGAAGGGGTTCAGGTCGTCATCTGCGGTCGGCCGAATGTCGGCAAGTCGAGCCTTTTGAATGCCTTACTCGAAGAAGATCGGGCGATTGTCCACCCGACACCCGGCACCACGCGTGACCTTGTCGATGGGGCGATCAACTTGAATGGCCTGCCGGTCCGGTTTATTGATACCGCCGGCATTCGGGAAGGTCTCGGTTCTATCGAATCAGAGGGGATCCGTCGCAGCTGGGAAAAAGTCAGGTCGGCCGACCTCATCCTGTTTCTTGTCGACCGAAGCCTCCCTTTTCAAGAGGAGGACTTTTCTCTTTATGAAAAAATCGCTGATAAAAAACCGCTCATTATTTTTAACAAGAAAGATTTGCCCGCCGCCTCCACTGCTTCACCCCTGACCCCGCTTCTGGAAATCTCGGCACAAGAAAAAGAAGGGATTGGAGAGTTGAAAGCGCTGCTCTACGAAAGATTGATCGGTTCCAGCAAATCAAGTTCCGCCGAACTCCTGCTCACTAATCCTCGCCATAAGAATTGCCTTGGGGAGACCCTTCTTGCTCTTGAACGGGTCTCCGAAGGAGTGGCCCAGAAAATCTCATTCGAGTTTCTGGCGGCCGATTTGTTGGGGGCAGCCAATCATCTCGCTGAAATTACTGGTGAAATCACGCATGACGAGATCTTGGGCGAGATCTTCGCCCGCTTCTGTTTAGGAAAATAGCCCGCAACCTTTAATCCCCTCACGACGAAAACAGTCCCGACCCTAAGAAAAAAAGAGGGAGTTTTCATTTATGGGCGCTACTGTTATTACCTGGTCTGTCAGCAACCCTGAGGAGCAGGAACTTTTAAGAAAAATTGGACTTGTCCCTAGAGATGCTTCTCTCGACATTCAGCCAGGTGCAAACCCAGGTGATGGCCATGTGAAGCTCTTGGTCCATCGGGCCGTTGACTGTGTTGATACCTATGAAGTGGATTATGATGTTGCCCCTGGGGCGCCAAGGGTAAGATTGAGCGGCTTTAAGTGTGGGCGTGACGATCCTGGAAGCAGTACCCAAGTTATTTCTGTCTTCTCCAGATCGAGCAAGACACCATGGGTTGCCGAGCTTGCCAACCTCCTCCAGAGGTTTGATACAACGAACGATCCTAGCTTGCCAGCGCTGGATGACCTATCTAAGATTGCTCCACCAGCTGCCGGCGCCACAGATGCCCCGGCCCCTGGTGACTTAAGAATTGGTGGTGCCCCTTCAACGGGTGATGTGGCTGAGGAGCCACCAGCGTTGGAGGCTATTGCCACTCCTTCTACACCAGCGACAGAGGTCCCCCCAGCGGTAGCGATTGCAACCAGTGTAGAACCGGTCTCGTCTGCTTCATTACCTTGGTTACGAATAGGGGTTGTTTCAGCGTTGGGTGCGGTATCGGCGGCGGGTGGGTGGAAGACACGAGGGGATTACCCTCTCCCTTCCGATGGAGGTTTTGCAGCGGCCGGTGGCGCGGGTGGTTATGCCTTGACACGGATGGGGATCGGTCTTTTGGCCCCAAACTGGTCGGACCGGCACCCTGTTTGGGCCGAGGTGATTTCAGTTGTTGCTGGTGCTGCAGTTGCCTTTGGCGCGGTGCAAGGGAATCGTTCTATTTCAGGGCGAGGTCATCAGGCCGTCGGCATGCCTGACGAGATGATGCCTGATCCCTTTGTGGATGAGGAAGCAAAGAGACAACCCCCTGAGGCTGAAGTCGAGTTTGGAGATTAATATGAAAAAACAAAAACTTTTAGCACTTGTTCTTTTAGCGGCAATCTTTTCAGCCTGTGAAGACTCCCCTGCCCCGCGACAATTTGTTGGCAAGAAAATAGTCAGCCTCGCCTCGCCGATCAAAAGGGCGGAAAAGGTCGACACCGCTGGCGCTTTGGCCAAAATGGAAGAGATCTATGTCAGGAGTAAGACCGATATCTCCTTCGGGGGTCGACGCCGAGGCTCTGGCACCAACTCTCCCCTTCAACCAGGCCTGATACAGGTGTTGTCCAATGGGTGGGGGGTCAGTGGAAAACAGGTCACACGCCTCTACCGGACAGGTCTCTTGGATCGGTATCTTCACCTTCATCCGGAGGTTCTCCTTGGTTATGATTTTGAAAAACTCTTTCCTTCCTATTTTGGTCGTTTGTTTCTTTGTCGTGATTGTCGGATCAACACGATTCAATCGAAAACCCAGTTTTTGACCGGGCAGTCCACAAACCCAGCGATTACAGGAACCGGGACCCAGCCGGATGTCGCCTACGATCCCGATCATCAGCATTATTTGATCGTTTGGAATGAGAAGAGTGATAACGATGGAAGCCTCATTTATGCCAGACTTGTCGATCGGGATGGTGTGACGACACTTTTTGGTTTCGATCGAAAATTGATCAGTACCCCTCGTGGTGCGAACGGTTGTCTGCAATCTGACTTCACCGACACGACCGGTTTGTCGATGCCGACCGATTGCAAAGAAAACCTTGAACCTTCTGTCGCCTACAATGGTGGACGGTTTTTTATCGTTTGGACCTTAAAGGGAAAGGCCGCTCACCCGGCCGAGACACCGTTTAGCGTGATCTTGGGCGAGATGGTGGATGCCCTTACCTTGAATCCGATTGTTGACTCACAAGCTGGTGACATCTGGGCTGGCGGCCGTATTGTCTCAAAAGTTTTTCTCTATTCAAATCGGAGTGATTGCGTTCGAGACCAGCCGTGCGCTCCCCGCAATAATCGTGAAATTCAATCTTGGAGTAGTCATGAGAAACCACAACTGATCCCTTTTGTTGGCGAGAATTCTTTTTTCACCGTTTGGCAAACCAATCGGGATTTCATTTCTTGTCGTGATACCGACCGATGGAGCTCCCGAAGCGTCTATGGGCGGGTTATCGATTTTAACTTTGGACCGGGGCGGACCAACAAAGATCTTGTTCGGATTTATTCAGACCGGTCGAACAATGCCAATGATCCCGATCATCCGGAGTACGCGACACAATGTGCGGCTAAGGTCGATGTAACGACCGTTAACAACCCACGAGTGGCTATTAATCAGAGGACGCGTAAGGTTCTGACCGTTTTTGAGACACACAAGAACGAGGCCGGGCCCCCTTCTTCTATTTCAGGCCAACTCTTCACCTTCAATGGTTCACGTGATGTTCAGTCGGGATTGGACCCATGGAATGCGATTCCTGTTTATAGCCAGGATGGGAATAGTTTTAATCCGGACGTTGTTGATTTTGATGACAAGTTTCTTGTGGCCAATGACTTGAATAAGACATCTCTTGTTTTACAAATTTTTGGGACGTCGGAAAACAGACTTCAGCGGATTGGTGAACCGGTCACCCAAGAAGTTAGAGATGATTCCGTTGCCAAAAAAGCACGTCGCCCAAGATTGCTCGTGGCGAGCGACGGAAATTTTGTCGTTTCTTATGAAAAGAGGGCGCGTGTTGATGATCTCCCGGCTCAAATTGAAATGACCTCTCTCAGTTCGAGTTTGAGTCCGATTGGTGAAAGGGTCACACTCATCGGCGCCGATTCGGAGGGAGAAACTTATCCGACCAATGTTTTTCAGGAGCTCGCTTCCGGTCAACGGGATCTTTTAACCGTTTGGCTTGGCCAACGGACTGTAAGAGATCAAGTTG
>JAUSKE010000054.1 GCA_030649435.1 Deltaproteobacteria bacterium | reverse complement strand
GTCCGCAGAAATCGTTTTGACTGAATGAACTACCGCTTGGTCTTCTGGTTCCTCTGATCCGCGATAACTCACCCCGCCCCCTGTGCCATTCCCTCCCCCTTTAAGAGGAGTCACCTCTTGCCACGAACCATCCGGCTGGCGTTCCAAAAAAGCGACGTCGTCTCTAAAACCACCCACCTGATAGGCATACCCCTGAGCTGAACCTTGTAAAGCCGACCGCGACAGATGAAGCTCCTGATGCACACGATCGGTCACCAACCATCCCCCCGGTTTTAGATTCAGCGCGAGACTGGCAACATCGGCCCCGACGGGACCACCACGAGAAGGGGTCAGGGCATAAAGAGCGTCCGGCAGGTACATCGAGACATGGTTGCAATCCATCAAATCGTAGCCGGTATCCGGGAGTGGCCCGAGGAGATTGCCACGGACAAAACGGATCCGTTCCAAAACTCGTTTGGGTAGTGTCACCCGCCAGGCATGTTCCACACCTGCAGGAAAAGGGGAATCCTGAGAAGCAGTGATTTCCCTGGCGTACCTTCCAAATATTTGCGGAGCAAAGGTCTCTGGAACAACAATTCTCTCATTCCCAGCCAGAAAATCAGAAACAACAAAGGTATGTTCTTCTTTTCGACTTAACTCTTTAAAATAGGCTTCAACCTGTCCCTCAAGATCAACGACATCCAGACGAAAATCGAGCCCTGCCTGGTCGAGGATGGAGGCCCACTCCAAAACGGCAAATGCCTCTGAGGTAAGGTCCATAGTCGTGTTAACGTTAGCAGCCCTGTTACCAAAACCGGCGCCGACCACCAGGGCCCGAAAGGGACCTTGATGAGGATTGTCCCTGAGCCATTTCTGAACGGTTAATGATTGCCTCCAATGACGCCCAAAATTTGTCGTTGTCACAACGGGGATTACAGGAGAACCAGGAAGCTGGTTGACATACCCATGAACATTGATAGCGGTCCCTCGAGAGAGTACCGGGTACCGAACACCGGGAGCGACCGGGTGGGAGGCAGACCAACTATTTAAAAAGGTACGGGTCGCCTCAACAGGTCCAATGGGCCAAGAAACTCTCTCTGAAAGAGCTGCCAAAGATTGATCAGCCCGTGGTGCCGAGACAAATTCGGAACCTCCGGCGGCAGAAGGGATAACCAGTTCAGCCGCTGGTTGGCTCTCAGCAGAAACTGATGAAACAGATTCTGCGGCATCGGTCGCTTCAGGTGGACAAGATTGACTGACCGGATTGCAAGCCATCTACGGAGCCCCTCCCGGCAAGAGCGGTCGTGTCGGTAGCCGGGGGAGGTTGTTATCGAAGGCCCCAAAGACTTCCGGCGAGATGCTTGGACCTAATCCCAAACCCCCGCGGACCATGTCGGAGGGGGCTGAGAGAACGACCTCCCCCGGATAGACACCCAAAAGTTCGATGCCATTGTCAGCAGGGGGAGTTGTTCCATCTGATCCGCGATAGACAACCTTACTTCCGCCACCAGAATCATTCCCTCCCCTTTTTACCGCTGCTTCGTGGGTGACCACCCTCCAACCCCCATCCAACCCTCTCTCAAGGTAAGAACGACCTTTTAGTGGTTCCCTAGCCCGAAGAAGAGTGTGCGAGACTGCGGTCGCTCGTTCAACCCCAGGGGTGCTTTGGAACGCTCCGGAGAAGGTGGAAAAACCATCGGTCTGAAACCAAGCATCAGGGGCCGCATTTAAAAGGAGGTTTGCCACATCGATCGACTCTTCTCTTGGCGGGGCTGGAACCGTCAGCATTTTTCCCAAATATTGTCGAACGTTCATATAATAAACGAGTCGGTAACCTGTTCGTGGGAGCGGATGAACCACAGACCCCTGATGAAAATGAAACCGTTGAAGAAAACTTCGGGGGAGTGTCACCGTGGCCCCAAAAGGAAAATTGACCCACCCAGCGGTGTAACGGCCAAAGATTGTCGGAAGATAGGCCGGAGAAGTGACGTCGTCAGTCAGTCTGAAGGTCAGTGAGTCACGAGAGGCCAGATCGGTAAAATAGCTCGCAATTTCAGGGTTGGGGTCAACGACATCGAGTTCCCAATCAATACCGAGACTATCCAGCATGGCACCCCATTCAAAAACGGTGATCGGCATCCGTGATTCGGGGCCACCGGGAGAGTCGAATCCCGCCCCAACAACCAACCCGCGAAATGGAACGGTCTGCCAACTCTCCCGTTCAGCAACTAGCTGCCACCGGGCATTTAAAATCGCGTTCCAGTAACGACCGAAGTAGGTCATGTTTTCACGCAACATGAACGGCCTCCCCAACTGGGCGCTGTGGGCCTCAATCGCAATCCTTTCTGATTCATTCAAAATCGGATACCGAACACCTACTGGCACCGCTTGACCCAACCGATCCAACAGTTGAATTGTTGCCACCGCATCGGGAGAGAGTCGTTCAAAACTTCTCGCCTCGGCTATTGGCACTTGATTGACCGCTGGTCTACTCAATAACCGGGCCAATCCGAAACGAACCGAGTCCGGGACAAAACGCCGCCAACGCTCGAGATTGACCCTTTCTGCTTGAAGGGCTGAAATTGGCCCATCAACCGGACCTGAACGATCGGGGACACAGCAACTGGTTGTCGGATCGCATTTTCTAATCATGGCAATAAACGAGTTGCCCCTTCCAACATCCTGGCACTTTCAACTTCGGCTTCAGCCTCACGCGGGGCAGTGGTCACCGGAGAAGTAGTTCCCTCAACATCTGAGGCCGGTAACAATTCGCCGTCATGGCGACTCCCGCTGATGGCTGAGCTTCGGTAACTAATCGAACCAGCCAAGTCTTGCGGCGTGTGACGTTGACGGGGATTTTCTCCTTGGCTGACACGACTTTTACGACGCCATCCCCTGTGATAGTCTATCCCACTCACTAACAGTGGTTTCACCGGCAACTTTTGAAAGCCGGCTGGCTCTAGCGATTCATCCAAATCGCTAATCCCATCATCCTCACTCAAGAGCGACTCCTCGACTGGTGGGGGCTCAACTTCAGGCGCCATATAATTTTCATCAGCAACCATCGAAGGGGCTTGTTCACGAACCAACCGAACAATAGTCCCCTCTTCCCTTGAGGCGACAGCCTCCAGACTGATATCGCCTCCCCACAACGCCTTCACCCGACCGGCAATTTGGCGAAGCAACACCTCCCTCGAGATCGGATGGTTAAAACCGCGGAGCCACTGTTCAACGACAGATTGGGTGGCACTTTCGACCGCACGGTCGGTCATCGCCTTTGAAGATTGCCTCCCAAGGAGTGTCGGCGCCTGATCGACAAGGATCGGCTCAATCAGATCACTAAAATACCCTCGCACAGCACGATCGGTGACCCTTTGCCAGCCCTGCTCTCCAGCACTCGCCCGTCGTCGAACCTCGGCATAAAAATCGAGGGGAGTGACCTCTCTTCGGGAACCGGCTCGCCACTCCTCCAGATAATCACGAACCGCCGTTTCAACCCGTCCCCTTCGCACCTTCTCCCTTTTTTGATCCTGCTCTGCGACGGCGACCTTGTAGGCTTTTGCAGACATCCTTTTCCACTCTTCAAGAGTTTCTCCACTTTCACCAAAAAGAGCTTTAAGATCCCTGACAAAAAGGGAGAATGCATCCTCCAAAGGATTAAACAGAGGGTCCATTTCAGAAGCCACAGGATGAATCCCTATTTCGGCGCAAAGACTCAACCTTGTGAGGTCATCGACATCGATGACACGCGGTATTTGATCGAAAGAACTGTACCCCGACAAAAGCCGGTCCACCATCGCACTAAAGAGTTGCCACTGTTGTCGATTGCGATCAATCGATTGCGGGTGTTTCTGTGCCCATTCATAGGCGGCATCCACAAGCGGGTGGGACAGCAATAAACGGACAGGTGCAGCCGCCTGATTTTCATCCAAACGACGTTGGATTGCCACGACCAGCTCTTCTTTTGTAACACCATGGAGGTCAGAGCCGGGCTCCCTATTCAGAAGTTCCCGAACCGCTGCCAACACCTCACGATCAAGAACTCCTCTATTAATAAAAATTGGGTCGTCTGCCCCTCTCGTTTCGACAAAATGGGCGACATAAGATCGTCTAAAAAGGACACTTTCCACCGCAAAGGTTTCCGAGGCGGCCTGGGCGTTTTGCAGACTGGTCACCATCAGCTCAGCTATTTTGTCAATATCCTCATCGATCAGTTGAAGCTCGCCCGCCACCCTCTGGAGCATGAGTCGCACAGGAATCACAAAATTAAGGGCATCGTCGTAGACACTCGCGCGATCCCGAAAATCGGCTTCAGGAGTTCCGGCGTACCGAAGGTTCCAGAGAAAATGCCAGGGTGAGCTGGAGGTCCCCTGGGTCTGCGGAGGTCTGGGGATTTCAATCTCAGCTAATTCCTCGCGAAAACTATCCAAACCACCAGCATCGGTAGCGATCCTGATCATCCGACTCAAGTCACCCCAACTGGCAAGAGCTGCTGGGTTAAGAAAAAACCGGTCCCCTTGTCGTGTGACAAAACCGGCCCGTAATAGGGCAGTTCGAACCCTGGTCCGTGACTCATCAACCCTCGTCGGGGATGTCAGAGCCTGCAGTCTTTGATCAGGAGGTGGAGCTGCTACAAATGCCGAGCTGTCAGCTTCTGGTGATGAAGAGAGGGCCTCGACCGCTGCCGGTTCTCCATCGTCAGAAACGACTGCGGAGCCGGGCGGGCAGGATTGATGGACTGGATCGCAAGCCATGGACCGTTTGTCGGCGAGAAGTGGCTGGAGTTGTGGGAAAAATTTCGGCGGGGCCGAAGAGAA
>JAUSKE010000051.1 GCA_030649435.1 Deltaproteobacteria bacterium | reverse complement strand
TCTGGCACCCACTCCAGAAAAAACTTTTGATTCTCGCTTATCTGGAAAACAAATATTTGGGGCCAACAGCACATTTAGAGAAGAAATCCGGCTCCTATTTTATCGAGTCTTAAAACACCCATCTCCTGTCAAAAAAACCATCAAAATCTCTTTTACCCTAGCGGATAGCCCTGAAAAATCAGCCCTCTTTTTTTGGCATAAGGCTTGCTTGGTGTTAAGGTAGGAGGCATTCATGCAAGCACTTTTCAATATCGAACCATCGGTTGGGCAGGGTTCAAGGCAGAAAAGTCCACTATGGACTCACGAACAAAGGAGGGAGGTCCTCGAGACCGTCTTCTTCTGGCTGGAATTTCCGGAGGAGGATGAGGTTTCTGTGGATTTTCTTCGTAATGGGGCGATTCGGATTCAGTTCGATCGCCTCCCGGAGCTCCACTGGACCGAAAAGACCTTTGAACGGTTTGGCACGATGCTCGCCAAACATGGCGTCCGGCGCGTCTGGTTCGGCTAGTGCTTGTACGATTTAATTTTTATTAAATCGTTTACAAGCACTTGTGCAGCCACCACAATAAAAATTAAATTGTCGCTGTACTAGGTCGACCGGATATTCTCCTTGATTTTAGGCCCTTCGAAGGCGATAAAGCTTCTTACTGATGAAGAAACGCTCTATCGCCAAAATCCTCTTTTGTCTTATCCTCGTTGGCTCTCTTGGTTGTGATTCAGGGGATGAGGGACAGCAACAACCTGTATCAGGGGACGCGAAAACTCCGAGTGGTTCTGGATCCTCATCCGATGGAAGTGGAGGAGGAACGAGCGGTGGGAGTGCTGGTGGAAATAGTTCTCCCCAAGGACTTGTTCTTGATGGACCTGCTTCTGCCCTCATGATCGATGGAACAATTCACAGCGGGACTGACTGGAACGGCAAGCCATACATCGGTGTCTGGGGGGTTCCATTTGATTTTAAAATGTCCAACTACCCGGTCACCTGGGCGATTGCGACCGCCCACGCCTCGATGCTTCTGAAATCACGTGATATCAACTACAGTCCGAACGCCGTCCTTTCGGTTGCGATTAAGGAATCATCCCTCGGTTGCCGTGACGCCTCTTTTCCAAACCGGGATGGTTGCTTTCAAATTGAATCAGTCACCGCTTATCCGGAATTACAGAAACTTTTTTCTGATCGTTTCAAGGGAAGCCACGCCAATGTCATTCAAGATTCCCATTTTGAATCATCGGCGATCAGCTTTGTCTATTATACGATCTATTCGTTAGGGATGTTTTATCTTGATTCAGCCGACCCTGCCGGTTTCTTTAAAAATAACCCGACGAAGGCGGTGGCACAGCAAAAAATGTTCAATGCCGCCTATAATCGCGGGCTCTGGTGGAGTGGACTCAAAAAGGCTTTCGATAATTGCACGGGCAAAGATGTCGCTGATTGCTTTGTGGGGGAACCAAATGCCAACATCGCGATCGATCATGCCGATGCGATTGTTCATTACACCCAAGGGCTCGATAAGGCGGCCCCGTTTGACCAACAACTCACTCTGGATGACCTGACAAATTACTGGGGGACGATTAAGGTTCTCTACCCAACGGTTGATCAGGCACAGGCAATCAAGGTGATTACCGATTCTTTTAATGCAATTTCAAAAGACAAAAAGGCGATCTCGTTTCATAACGACCTCGCTACAGTTCTGCAGGCGCTCATTACCTTCTTGCCACCGGTACCAACGCTTCAAGAGACAACAACCCAACTTTGCAAGGTTGGTTACCTCTGGACCAAGCCACCTTGTTCTTAGTTTTGATGATAAGCCAGTAATTGACTTCATTATTTCAACTGGTTATAGTATTTCAACTTTTAATTTGTACGATAGTGCGAATTAAAAGTTAGAAATACTTATGGTTTCTAATACTAATGAAAATTTAAAATTACCATAGAGTCCCCGCCAATGAATTTTGCCCTCACTGAAGACCAAAAAGCGATTGGCGACATGGTCCGGCAGTTCGCCCAAAAAGAGATTGCTCCGAAGGCGGCGGGGTTGGACGCCCGATCTGAGTTTCCGTCAGAAAATATCAAAAAAATGGCCGAACTGGGGCTGATGGGGATGATGATCCCGACGGAATGGGGTGGGGCTGGTTTCGACACGATTAGTTATTGCCTGGCGCTCGAAGAAATATCGGCCGCCTGTGCCTCGACTGGTGTGACGATGTCGGTCAACAACTCGCTCTACTGCGGGCCGATCCTCAAATTTGGAACGCCCGGTCAGAAAGAAAAATATTTGAGATCGTTCGCCCAGGGGAAAAAACTTGGGGCCTATGCCTTGTCCGAGCCAGGGACTGGTTCCGATGCCGCTAACCAGCAGACCACCGCCAAAAAAACAGGCGCCAAATATATTTTAAATGGGAGAAAGAATTTTATCACGAACGGCCCGCATGCCGATGCCATGGTCCTGTACGCCATGACCGACAAGGAAAAACGTCACAAAGGGATCAGCTGTTTTATTGTAGAAAAGGGATTCCCCGGTTTTTCGATTGGCAAGATTGAAAAGAAGTTGGGGATCTGTGCCTCCAGCACCTCAGAAGTTGTTTTGGATAACTGTGAGGTCCCGGTTGAAAATATTTTGGGACAAGAGGGCGCTGGTTTCTCGATCGCCATGGCGACCCTCGATAGTGGCCGGATCGGCATCGGGACACAGGCGTTGGGAATCTCCCGGGCCGCCTATGAAGCGGCGCTCGCCTATTCGAAGCAGCGTGAGGCGTTCGGACAGGCGATCAGCCAGTTTCAGGCGATCCAGCATTACCTGGCCGACATGGCGCTCAAGATTGATGCTTCACGACTTTTGATCCATCGGGCTGCCTGGATGAGGGATCAGGGGATGCCTTTCAGCAAGGAAGCAGCGATGGCGAAACTCCATGCCTCAGAAGCGGCGATGTGGATCACTACCAAGGCGATCCAGGTCTTTGGTGGTTACGGTTATATCAAGGATTATCCAGTCGAACGACATTTTCGCGACGCCAAGATTACTGAACTCTATGAAGGAACCAGCGAGATCCAAAGGCTGGTGATTGCCCGAAGTATTCTTAAGAACTAAAATCATGACGGCACAAAAATCAGAACAGCCAGAACGATTGAAGGAGTTTACCACTCTTTCTTCCAGACCGATCCGACGTCTCTACACGCCGCTCGACCTGAAAGATTTTGACGAGAAGAAAGAGATTGGCGATCCGGGTGAATATCCGTTCACACGCGGCATCCACGAGACAATGTACCGTAGTAAACTCTGGACGATGCGTCAGTTTGCCGGTTTCGGGACCCCCGAGGACACCAACAAACGGTTTAAATACCTTTTGGACCATGGGATGATGGGGCTTTCAACCGCCTTCGATATGCCGACCCTCATGGGGTACGATGCTGATCATCCACTCTCCCGGGGAGAGGTTGGGATCGAGGGGGTGGCGATCAGTTCGCTCGCCGATATGGAGATCCTCTTTGACGGGATCCCGCTCGACAAGATCACCACCTCGATGACGATCAATGCCCCGGCGATTATTGTGATGGCGATGTATATCGCTGTCGGCGAAAAACAGGGATTGAAGCCAGAACAGTTGGGTGGAACCGTCCAGGCCGATATCTTAAAAGAGTTCATTGCTCAAAAAGAATGGATCTGTCCGCCGGAACCCTCCGTCCGAATCCTGATGGATATGGTCACCTGGTGTGCCGATCATATGCCGAAGTGGAATTCGATTTCGATCTCCGGTTACCATATTCGTGAAGCGGGGGCGACCGCCGTTCAGGAGCTGGCGCTGACCTTGGCCGATGGTGTTGCCTACGTGGCCGAGGGAGTTCGGCGTGGGATGGATGTCGATCATTTTGCCCCACGGCTCTCTTTCTTTTTTGATGTTCATAACGATTTCTTCGAAGAGATTGCCAAATTCCGGGCTGCCCGACGGATTTGGGCGAAGATTATGAAGGAGAGATTCAAGGCGAAGAACCCACGCTCCTGGATGCTCCGGACCCATGCCCAAACAGCCGGTGTCAGTCTGACGGCGCAACAACCTTATAATAATGTTGTTCGAACGACTCTTCAGGCGCTGGCCGCCGTTTTAGGGGGGACACAATCGCTCCACACCAATTCGCTGGATGAGACTTACGCCTTACCGACCGAGGAGTCGGTCCGGATCGCGCTCCGGACCCAGCAGATCATCGCCCACGAGAGCGGTGTTTCGAATACTGTCGATCCGTTCGGAGGTTCCTACTTTGTCGAATC
>JAUSKE010000037.1 GCA_030649435.1 Deltaproteobacteria bacterium | reverse complement strand
ACCTCGCGCGAAGGACGTATCGAACCGGTTCTCAACGCCAAAGCAAATCTTAAAACTTACCTAGGGATTGGTCGGGGTGGACGGTAGGGTGTTTTTAAATACCCGTTCATACTGATTGCGAATCCTGGTCCTCCAGGAACGAACCATTTCGATCAATTCATCAGAGGAAGAGAGTTGGAGGCCTTTTGCGATGTCTGAAAGCCGAGGAGAGTTCAACTCAAAACAGTTCGTGGGAGATTCTAGTTGGAGTCGTAGCGCTGTCTCTAGGGAGCGTATCCATTGATAGCCTGTTTTGAGTTCGTCGATAGATTCAGGGTTTAGAAGGTTACGTCTTCCCAATTTCTCCAAAGCCAGAAGTGTGTTGGACTCCGCTAATTCAGGAAAATCCTGTCCATGGAGGAGTTGCAACCCCTGGACAAGGAATTCAACATCGACAATCCCCCCGCGTCCCGTCTTTAAATCCCACCGAGAGTCTGTTTCTCTAGCGATCTCATTTTGCATCCTTGCGCGGAGATGGGCAATGTCTTGGAGCAATGAGGGGGAGGGGGGAGATCGGAATGGAATCCCTTTGAGAAAAACGGCAACTTTTTGGCAAAGGAGAGGATCGCCAGCGACCGGCCGGGCCTTCAGGAGGGCCTGTTTCTCCCATGTTTTTGACTCCCTTTCATGATAGTCCAAAAAAGCAGCGAGTGAGCTCACAAGAACACCGGCACTACCAGAGGGGCGGAGTGCCGTGTCAATCTTGTAGGCCCACCCTTGTTGGGTCACGAGGGTCAGGCAAGAAATGATTCTCTGCGCGAGTCTTGCGAAGTATTCCTGAAGAGACAACATTTTATTGTAGGAGTTTTCGTCGTAGAGAAATTGGAGATCGAGGTCCGACCGGTAAGTCAGTTCTCTCCCTCCCAGTTTTCCCATACCGATAATGGCAAGCCCTTCTCCCTTGAGTGGGCCGTAGCGGACAGTCATCTCGGCGAGAGAAATTTGATAAGCCTCCTGAAGGATTGCCTCGGAGAGTTCGGTATTTTTGGCAAGAAAATCTATAAAAGTGATCTTTTCTGACTGGTATTGACCGGTTATCTCAGCAGTGACAGCCCTCTTAAAAAAGCGAAGGCTGTCGAATTTTTCTTCGAAGGTCGAAAGTTGCTCCAGCTCTGACTCGAGACGAAGCGCTTGTTCTTCTTTCCAAGACCGTTGTTTTTTAGGCCCCCCTTCAAAGAGGGTCGAAAACTGTTTTTGGACATAGGCCCGTATCTCTTCAAGATCTTCCAGAAAGGCTTTACGGGACTCTTTTCTTGTCTCCTGGGGATAGCCCAAGAGCCGGGCTAGGGCCTCTTGCCCTTCGGGTGACTCAGGGATCTGATGAGTTTGCTGATTTTCCTGCATCTGAAGCCGATTTTCTATCTGTCTCAAAAAAAGGTAGGCTTTTTCAAGCTGTTTTGTTTCTTTGGCTGGGACGAGTGAAAGAGCCTTAAGTTGGCGAAGGGCTGTTAAGGTGTGGTTCTCCTGTAATTCTGGAAAACGACCACCAAAAATAATCTGAAAAATCCAGACAAACAGTTCAACCTCACGAATCCCTCCGCTGCCTAACTTGACATGGAAAGCAGGGCCAATCTCTGGGTGGAGCACCTTTTTTTTCAGGAGGGCGTCGCTTTTTTCCTTGATGGTTTTGATCTGTTCCAGGGCCGAGGCCTCAAAACTCTTCCGCCAGATAAAGGGGTGGGCCATTTCTGAGAATTTTTTGAACAATTGCTGATCTCCGGCAACACACCGGCTTTTGATCAGGGCAATTCTTTCCCATTCAGCCCCCCAGCTTTCATAATAGTCTTCGAGAGCGGCTAGTGAATTGACCAGTGCTCCTTTTTTTCCCTCCGGGCGGAGATCAAGGTCAACACGATAGAGGAAGGAGTCTGTTCGATCGCTGATAAAGTGGGTTTCTTTCTCAACCCATTTGCTGAAATATTCATGGGTAGAAAGTTCATTCGTATTTTTTTCATCTTCCCCGTAAAGATAAAGAAGGTCGATATCAGAACTAAAGTTTAGATCTCCCCCGCCCAATTTACCTAGTCCGACGCAACAGAAGGAGGTAATCTCCTGTTGGTGAAGAGATAGAAAATAATTGTGCGTCGTTTCAACGATGGCTTGGGCCAGATCCGCTAGTTCATGACCAATCTCCTCCTCCGAGCTATTCATTTCTAGTGAGCGAAGGGCAATCCTAAGAAGTTCAGTCTGTTTATAGACAATCAGGTGGGAACGCAGGTTAGGGCCGAATGCTTCCTGTAAGGATTGTCGATGAATCTCAAGGGGTTTACTTTTTGTGAGGTAGGGGGAAGTGAGGAGTGAGTCGTAGAGAAGGGGATGCGTCGACAAAAAGTGGGAGAGCCATCGGGAGTTGCCAAAAATGGAGAGAATCTTTCGGCCCGACGGGTTTTCTAGATCTGGAAAGTGGCCCTTGGCCTCCCGATACCCCTTGAGCCAGAGTGAATAACTATGGTTGGCTTCTTGGGGAAAGGCGGATCGATCCAGAAGCTCTTGAGGAAAAGGGGGGCTCATGGGTGTAAAAAGAAATGGGCCAAGAGGACAATCCAACTGGAAGACTTCTTTCCCTACTCTGAGGACGTCAGCGGCAAGATCAGCTCCTCCTGGGCCCGGGTCATCGCGACATAGAGGAGCCGAAGCGATTCTTCTTTTTCCTGTTTTTTCTTTTCTTCTTCCATTTTTTCATACTCCGGACTTTTATCGAAATGGTCCTTCAACCCCTCCGACTCGTCTGAAAGATGCTTGAACCCAAAACCATTCTCCGGCTGAAAGAGAAAGAGGCGAGACTCGGTGATCGGGCGATAGCTCAAGTCCGCCAGAAAGACGATTGGAAATTCCAGGCCTTTAGAGGCATGGATCGTCATGAGGCGGACGCAGTTGGCGCTTGGGGCGAAGAGCGAGGCCTCTGGAATTCGGGTACCGGCTTCCCGTAGCGCTTCTACAATTTTCAAGAACTGTTTCAAATTTTCAACCCCCAACGATTCAAACGATTCGGCGAGGGCAATCAACCGTTCCACATTGGCGATCTCTTGAGCCGAGCGGAAAATTTTGGTGAAGAATGGTTGTCCCATGAGGTCCAGAAGGAGGGTCGTTGGCGGTTTCATTTGATTCTTCTGCCGGAGATCACGGAGTTCTTCCAGGCCACTACTTAAGGTGCCGTTATTGATTTTGAGAAAAATCTCTTCATCCGAAAGACCGAAGAAAGGGGAGCGAAGCACCCCGACGAGCGATAGCAGATCTTCCGGGTCGGCGATCCACTTGAGAAGATTGACGACATCCAGGACCTCCTGGGCACCGAAGAGCGGCCCGCGTGAGACGTTATGGCAGGGGATCTGGTATTCCGCAAAAACCTTCTCGTAGAGGGTGATCGCCGTCCGGGTCCGGAAGAGGCAGACGATTTCACGGTACTCTCTCTTTTGATCCCGAAACTCCTTGATTCTTTGGGCGACCTCGCGGGCCTCGACCGTTCGCCGCTCTTCGGCGGATTTAATCTCTGGGAGTGAGATGACGGTGACGCCGGTGGTGTCTTCGGTTTTACGTGGGATCATCGGCTGAAAAACTTCCGCGGGGAAGAGTGGTTTAAAGAATTCGTTCAATGGGGTGATGAGGGAGGGGGAGGAACGGAAATTATCGCGGAGGAAGAGCAGTTCCCCACGATCTTTCTTAATTTTTTCTTGTGTGGCCTGGAAGAGGGCGACGTTCGCCCCTCGAAACTGGTAGATCGACTGTTTCGGGTCGCCGACGGCAAAGAGGCGGTTCTCCAACGGGTCATGGAGGAGTTCCAAAAGACGGATCTGGACCGGGTTGGTATCCTGGAACTCATCGATCATCAGGGCATGAAAACGTTTTTGATAAGACTCCCTTTTTTTGCTGTCTGTCTCCAGAAGCTGGATCGCTTTTTCCTCCAGATCGGAGAAATCCAACAGATTCCCCTTCTCTTTTTCCTGTCGGTACCGCGCTTGAATCAGGCCAAAGAGGGAGAGGAGTGGCTCCGTCAGGTCATCTTCCCATTCCTTCTCTCTTCTATTGATCCAACGGGTTAGGTTGTACGACTCGTCGAAGGCAAAGAAGAGGAGCTCTTTTGTTCGCCGGAATCCAAATTCGGCAACCAACCGGACCGCATCCGTTTGGTTGTCGTTCAAAAGGTGGATCAGGTCGTCGTGAATGACTTGAGCCAAGAGCGCCGTGGCAAAGTGCTGGTCCATGATCTTCAACGGTTCGCCGGTCGCTTCTTTGAGAAGATCAGCGCAGAATCCATGCACCGTAC
>JAUSKE010000033.1 GCA_030649435.1 Deltaproteobacteria bacterium | reverse complement strand
TTTCAGTTTGCGGATCCCCTGAAGATCTTCCTTCCATCCCTTCATCTTTTTAAAAACAGGGCGACACTCTTTGAGGATCTCGACGTTGGTGGGAAACTCGCTTAGTCGCTTTCCTTTGTAATCGTAGGCGACACAAACTTGCAGCTCGGGAAGCCCTGACAAAATATCCAACTTTGTTAAAACATAACCGGTCATCCCGTTCACACGAACCGCATGACGGAGGAGGACAAGGTCAATCCAACCACAACGCCGAGGACGACCGGTCGTCGCACCGAACTCTCCCCCCTTCTTTTGAAGGTGTTGACCAACGGCACCGTCCAGTTCCGTCGGGAAGGGACCGCTTCCGACGCGTGTGGTGTACGCCTTGGTGATGCCGATCACCTCATCAATAGCAGTTGGTCCGACGCCGCTGCCACAGGCGGCTTCTCCGGCGACCGTGTTGGATGAAGTGACAAAGGGATAGGTCCCATGGTCAAGGTCGAGCGAAGTCCCTTGGGCCCCTTCGAAGAGGATATTTTTTTTCTTTAGTACCGCCTGTTGCACGAATGAAGAAGCGTTCGCCACAAAAGGCCTCAACTGTTCCGCGAGTGGAAGGTAGATCTTGCAAATTTCATCGAAGGTAAAAGGAGTCCCGCCGAGGATTTTTTCAATGTAAAGGTTTCGTTCCGGCAAGACCTCGGCGAGACGCTTCTTAAAGATCTCAGGGTTCACAAACTCGGTCATCCGGATCCCCATTCGGGCGGCTTTGTCTTCGTAGGCCGGCCCGATCCCGCGACCGGTGGTACCGATCTTCCCCTCCCCTTTTTGTTTTTCTCGAAGCTGATCAATCTTCTTATGATAAGGAAGGATTAAATGCGCGTTCTCCGAGATCAATAGTTTGCCGCTCTTGTTGAGAAGCCCCTTGGAGCGAATCAGTTCGATCTCTTCGACACAAACGGCTGGATCGATAACGACGCCGTTACCGATAACGCAAACCACTCTTTTATGGAAAATCCCGGAAGGGATCAGGTGCAGGACTGTTTTGATACCGTTGATAACGAGCGTGTGACCGGCGTTGTTTCCCCCCTGAAAGCGGACAACGGCATCCGCCTTCTCGGTAAAGAGATCGACGACCTTCCCTTTCCCTTCGTCACCCCATTGAGTCCCGACGATAACGACGGAAGGCATTACAAGATCACCTGCTTGACGGAGATAATATTGGGAAGTTTTTCCAATTTGCTGATAACTTCAGGAGTCACATCCCCCTCCACATTATAAAGCGCAATCGCCTCGGAGTTTCCTTTTTCAAGGCCCAGCTGCATCCGTGAAATATTGACCTTGCTTTGACCCAAGAGCGTCCCGACACTCCCGATGACTCCCGGCTTGTCGTGATTACGGATAACTAAAATTTTTCCTTCCGGCACCGCCTCTAAATTAAAACCTTCCATCTTGACCAAACGAGGATTGGTTCTCCCAAAGATGGTCCCAGCCACGGAGTGAGTTTTTCCATCATCCTTGAGGGTGACCGTCAGAAGGCTCGCATAATCTTCCTGCTGCCTGACCTTGGCTTCGATGACCTTGAGCCCTCTTTCTTTGGCAATGACCGGGGCGTTGACGTAATTGACCAACACATCCGACATGATGCAGGAGAGAAACCCTTTTAAGAAGGCGATCGTGACCGGAGCAAGGCTTCTTTCGGCAATCTCCCCCTTGTACTCAATGGTCACTTCCTTCGGGAGCTTGCTGATCAATTGCCCCTGAAGGCTTCCCAATTTTTCGGCAAGCGAAAGATACGGCTGCAAATATTTAAGTGCCTCGGCGGTGATCGAAGGAAAGTTAACGGCATTTCGGATTGTTCCGTTTTTAAAATAATCAACGATCTGTTCGGCAACCTCGAGCGCAACATTTTCCTGAGCCTCATCGGTCGCTGCCCCCAAGTGTGGCGTAAAAATAACCTGGTCCAACTTGAGGAGTGGGTCGTCTTTTGAGGGCGGCTCTTTTTCAAAAACGTCGAGGGCGGCTCCAGCAACAATCCCTTCTTTAAGGGCTTGCACCAGATCGGCTTCATTCACAATGCCACCTCGGGCACAGTTGATGATGTAAACCCCCTTCTTCATTTTGGCGAAGGCGGCTTTGTTGACGAGTCCCTTCGTTTTATCGGTCAGTGGGGTATGGACGCTAATGTAGTCGGCCATTTTGAAGAGGGTCTCGAGTTCAACTAGTTGGATGCCCATCTTCTCCGCCGCTTCGACCGACAAAAATGGATCATAACCGATCACCTTCATCTTGAGCCCCAACGCCCTGTCGGCAACGATTTTCCCGATGTTGCCAACGCCAACGACACCCAAAACTTTGTTACAGAGTTCACTCCCCATAAACTTTGTTTTTTCCCAAAGACCGGCCCGCATCGAGGCGGTCGCCTGCGGGATCTTTCGTGAGACGGCAAACATCATCGCGATCGCATGTTCGGCAGTTGTGACCGCATTGCCGGAAGGGGTATTCATCACAACGATCCCTTTTCGGGAGGCGGAGGGAAGATCAACGTTATCAACGCCGATACCGGCACGACCGATCACCTTCAGCCGAGTAGCCACCTCGATCAATTCTGGTGTCACCTTGGTACCGCTCCGAATAACCCACCCGTCATAAGAAGGGATAATTTTTTTGAGTTCGTCGGGAGAAAGTCCGCTTTTGAAATCAACATCGAGCCCTCCGTTCTTGAGGATCTCGAGTCCTTGCGGTGACAACTTATCGCTGACTAAAATTTTTGCCATTATTTTCGGAGCTCCCTCATCGCTGCTGCCACACCACGGCCCAACTCCCCTTTGTAACCCAAGTCGGCCAAAGCCCACTCGACGGCCGCGACCGAAGTGACCACATCCAGGTCATCGAAGTAGCCCAAATGAGCCACCCTGAAGATTTTTCCCTTCGCGCCATCCTGCCCACCGGCAATGGTCATATTATATTTTTCTTGGAGTGTCTTATAGACCTTCTGCCCATCAATCCCTTCAGGGGCACAAACAGCAGTCAAGGCATTGGAGGGACTTTCGGCAAAAAGTTTTAGCCCTGCCCCTTTCATCCCTTCACGCGTCGCTCGTGCGAGCCGCGCATGCCTTTCAAAAATTGCCGGGATCCCTTCGGCCTTCATTGTTTTTAAAACTTCCTGAAGACCGATGATCAAATTAATCGCTGGTGTATAGGCCGATTGATTGGTCTCCAACGCCTTCTTTTCTTTTTTAAAATCAAAATAAAATTTTGGGAGGTCACTCTTTTCGATAAAGCCCCAACCTTTTTCTGAAACGGCGGCAAAGGCAAGACCCGGCGGTAAGGCCATCGCCTTCTGCGAACCGGAAATCAGGACGTCGATCTTCCAGCGATCCATCGGCAGATCAATCGCCCCAAGAGCACTGATCGCATCAACGACGAGAAGTGTCTTCGGGTGTCGTTCAACAATCTTGGCTAATGCTTCGATGGGATGATACACGCCGGTCGAACTCTCGGAGGCCTGGACCAAGAGGGCTCGAAAATCCCCACTCTTCAGTTTCTTTTCAACCTCTTGCGGGTCGACTGCCTTCCCCCACTCCACCTTAATAATCTCAGTTTCAATCCCATACGCCTTACAGATCTTCCACCACCGTTCGCCAAATTTTCCACCGTCGATAACAAGCGCCTTGTCCCCCTTGGACAACGTATTGATGATAGTTCCTTCCATTGCGCCGGTGCCGGACGAGGCAAAGATCAACACTTCGTTCTTTGTTTGAAAGAGCCACTTCAGGCCGGCCCGGACTTCTTCCAAGACCTTTTCGAACTCTTTTGTACGGTGATGGATGATTGGCTGCGCCATCGCCAGCGATGCGGCCTCGGAAACAGGGGTTGGACCCGGTGCAAATAGTCGATATTTCTGCATAATTTTCTCTTCTCGTTCGAAGCCGGCAGAGCGTAATCACCAGCCGAAAAAAAGTCAAGAGTGGTTCACCCTGGCCTTCCCGGCAGGGCAGGCCCAAGGGTGTGTCGGCTACCGGTGGCGGAGTTTCAGCCGGAGGGCGTTCAGTTTGATAAATCCTTCGGCATCCTTTTGGTTATAGACAGAGTCTTTTTCAAAGGTCGCCACCTTGGCATCGAAAAGAGAGTTGGGGGATTTTCTACCAACCACCTGACAGCTTCCTTTATAGAGCTTGAGACGGGCGGTACCGGTCACATCCTCTTGGGCTTTATCCATGAGTGTCTGGAGCGTTTCTCGCTCCGGTGAAAACCAAAAACCGTAATAGACCAGTTCTGCGTAACGGGAGATCAGCGAATCGCGGAGGTGAAGGACTTCACGGTCAAGCGTCAACTGCTCCACCGCCCGATGGGCCGCATGAAGGAGAGTCCCACCCGGCGTTTCATAAACCCCGCGGCTCTTCATCCCGACAAAACGGTTTTCAACAAGATCGACCCGGCCAATGCCGTGGCGACCGCCAATCTCGTTCAAGCTTGCGAGCAGTTTGGCGGGACTCATCTTTTTACCGTTCACCGAAGGGTGATTCACCCAAACCGGGTCTCCCGCTTCGTAACCAATCTCAAGATACTCCGGCTTATCCGGCGCCTCTTCGGGAGAAACGGTCATCACGAACATCGATTCGTCCGGTTCTTTCCAGGGGTCTTCTAAAATCCCCCCTTCGTAACTGATATGAAAAAGATTAGCGTCCGAACTGTAAGGTTTCGCTTTTGTGACCGGAACCGGGATCCCGCTCTTCTTCGCATAGGCAATCAGGTCGGCTCTTCCTTTAAAGTCCCACTCCCGCCAGGGGGCGATCACCTGGATATCCGGTTTCAACGCGTAGTAGGTCAGTTCGAACCGGACCTGGTCGTTCCCCTTGCCGGTCGATCCGTGCGAAACCGCCTCCGCCTTTTCCCGAACCGCCACAGCGATCTGTTCCTTCGCAATCAGCGGACGGGCGATCGAGGTCCCCAAAAGATAACTCCCCTCATAAACAGCGTTGGCCCGGAGCATCGGAAAG
>JAUSKE010000031.1 GCA_030649435.1 Deltaproteobacteria bacterium | reverse complement strand
AAAGAGATCGCTGAACCGAAAAAGTTTTTATCACTCTTTCTCCTCGCCTCCAATCCCGAAGACCCCATGTCTAAGAAAGCCTGCGTCCTCCTGAAAACCATGAACATCATCAACCATATTGATGGGCGCGAACTTCTTTACAACTGCCCGATCAGTTTAAGAGACGTCTACGGTCTGGTGGAAGACAAGGTTGAGAGGGCCTTTTCGCGAATGCTTATGAAAGGAACCCCTCTTTTAAAATATGAGGGGGGACGAAAATCAAAAGAAAGTCTGATCACCAAACTGCTCTCTAAAAAAGAGACCATTGCGGCACAGATCAATGATCGCGTTCGATACCGCTTGGTCACTCGAACCCGGGAAGATATCATCACACTCCTCATTCATCTCTTCGAGGAAATTCTGCCCTTCAACTATCTCATCCCTCAAGCCTCGGTGAATAACCTGTTCAACCTTCGCCCCCTCCTTAAACGATCCGAATATTTATCGCTGATGACCGAGCGAAAACTGAACAAATGGGCCGACACGCTCGCCTCTCTCCTGCCACATACCCAGGAAGAAAAAGAATATTCCGGAAAAACCTATCAGGTGATCAAATTCGTTGTTGATGTTCCGATCCGTCTCGACCGATTTCTCTCGACGACGACCGGTCCCTTCTCGGATGCCTTGGGGCACATTGTTTACGCCCTAGTGGAATTCCAAATTGTGGATGAAGAGACGGAACGGAATAATAGCAGTGGCCCAAATAGCCACGAGACCTACAAGGGCCGTCAAAAAGGCGGCGTCCTTCGTCGACTGACTCGATAAAGCATTTCTCTCTAAAACGATGGAAGCCTTCTTTCTTATTATTCTGATCTCCTTCGGAATTGGCATCCTGCTTATTCTTCTGATAGCCACACAAGCCGCGCGAAAGAAAAAAACCGATCCCCAAGGAAGGGTGATTCACCCAACCTGGACACAACACCAGTTCGAAAAATTATGCCTCCAGCTGGTAGAAGCGATTAAACTGGAACCGGGTGAGATTATCAGGCCCTCCGACCAGGCGATCGACATCTATGCCACGAACAAGACACCACTCACCGGAGGGCTCTTCATCATCCATTGTCTCTTTCGGGAGCCTGAACAGAAAATTCAAATGTCAGAAATTCTTGAATTCTCAAACTTGGTGTCACAGGAGAGGGCTTCAAAGGGAATTTTGATCACGACAGGAAAAATCGACCTGGAGGCTACCTTACCAGTAGATCTGGCTCCTCTTGAGTTTCTTCCTGGGGAGCCGTTTCGGAGGCTGGTGGAGGAGTACCGACTGAGGGCTTAGATTCAACTTTTTCCTCCTCCTCTAACTGACCAGGACCCACCGCTTTACCATCCTTGATAATGAAGAACTCAACACGTCGGTTCTTGGCACGCCCACCCTCAGTTTTGTTTGAAACAATCGGCCGCGTTGATCCAAATCCCTTGGTGATCAATCGCCCCTTGTCGACCCCTTCATCGAACAAGAAGTCTCTCACCACATTGGCACGCTTCAAGGAAAGCATCTTGTTGATCGCTGAAGTTCCAACATTATCGGTGTGACCGCGAATTTCGAACTTTTGAATCTCGGTACGTTCAATCATCGCCTGAGCTACCTCTTGCAAGGCCTCTTCTGACGTTGGCTTGAGACTTGCCCTGTTAAAGTCAAAGAAGATCCTCTGACTGACAAGTTCATTCTCCGTAAATGTTACCGCTCGACCAGTATCTGGACAGCCATCGTCATCCTGATACCCATTCACCGTCTCCGGCTCATCCGCGCATTGATCGCGATAATCCGAAATGCCGTCATGGTCGCGATCCTGCTCCTCATAAACGTAAACCCTCGCACAATTTGGATTATCTTTCTTGGCATCATAGAGTGCCTCTTCAGGACAATCCGAGGCCTATTCTCTCTAGACATAAACCTCCTCGCACTGAGGGTTGTCCTGTTTCGGGTCAAACTCCACCTGACTATAGGGGCATTTTTGCGAAAGCTCATAGACCGCTTCAGGGGGGACCTTAAACTGGTAGAGAGAGTATTCCGCCGACCCGTACGGTCGTGGAGTCATGAAGGAAAGCCCAGCAAGAATCCGATAACTTGGCGCACCAACCCCTTTGGTGATACCGGCCCCACCACCCACTGTCGCCGCCAGTTTTACTTTTTCGAAATAAAATCTCAAAGCCCCGTCTATTTCCAACGGACTCTGTGATGTCTTCTTAAAAATATTGTTCGCCTGTGTTGTCCCGCGGGCATCCAAAATAAGATCCATCCAGCGAACGACCGCCAGGTTGGCACCCAACCCGTAGAGCAATTGATCATCGATTGTTGTCCCACTGATCACGGTTGTCTGGTTACGCATCTGATAACCGGCATTTAGGGCGAGGGACATCCTGTCAAAGAGACGGGGAGAGTCAATCACAAGAAGCCCTCCCCCGGTAAATTTGCCGTTGCCGGTCAGGTGTGTGTCAGAACCGGTTGGGAAGGTCACAAACGGAACAAAGGCAAGCCCGACAGGAAATTGATAATGGTCCAGAAGTTTAACCTTTAAATCAAATCTCAGGTCACCCAATTCAAATTCATCGCTTCGGACATTGGTCGTCGGGTTGCGAAACTTTTCTAGAGGGACAATAGGAAAATCAATACCGACACTCAAGAAAGGGAGGAGACCGACAGAGCCATAGAGGTTGCCGACAAAAATCGGCCCGACCACTTCTTGAATGCTCGCCCCGGCAGCGGTAAATGACTTGATCGAATCCTGACTATAATCGGCCATGAGGCCAAAGGTGTAATCCCACTGGTCGAGATTATCCGCCCCAGTGACCCCCAGATAGAGCCCCATGTCCGTCGCCGGTTTAAAAAACAGCGCATCATACGAGGAACTCTTGGCAAAACTAAAAGCAGGGTAAATGGCGAGACAAAATAAAAAAAGAAACAAAGAACGCTTCAACGAGTCATCCTCTCGTAGATTTTTTCCTTCTCTCCTTTGCTGATGAAACGATCATTGGCGATCGCTTCTCGGAAGGCAACAACGGTACAGGAGATGACTGCGACCAACATCACCAAAATCGCAATGTTGTCCGGCTGGGTAATAATATTAAGGATGTTCTCCATGAGAATGATCTATCAAACTCCAAGCGATCGGTCAAGCGTCTGACCTATCCACCTTGACAAAAAAGGACCTCTCAGGCAGTTTTCTCCCCGATGCCTGAGATTTCTCTCGTAAACCAGCTTGCCACCGTCGATCCAATCTGGCTATCACTCGGACCGCTCCTGGCCTTTAACATAGCCTTCATACTCACAATCCTCTATTTTGGGCTGACCTATCAGACACGGATCAAAAATAGCGACGATATCGATCGTAAGACCCATTCTCGATTTTTGAGCCGTTTCCTGAAAGAATGGTGGTACTGGATTTTGAAACCGTTTGAGCGAATCGCCATTAAACTCCACCTTTCCCCCAATTTTTTCACTGTCATGGGTTTTGTCCTTTCTGCCGTCTCCGGTTACTTTTTCTATAGGGGGATGTTTGGACTGGGGGGATGGTTCATGATCTTCGGTGCCACTTGCGACATTTTTGACGGCCGGATCGCTCGTCTAACCGGTAAGGAATCCCGCTCAGGGGCCTTTTTTGACTCCGTCATGGACCGCTTTGGTGAGGGGGTCGTCTTTCTGGGACTTGCCGGCTACTACAGAAACAGTTGGCTCCTCCCGTTTGTTATTTTGGGTCTCGTCGGTTCGATGATGGTCTCTTACACCCGCGCCCGCGGTGAAGGGGTTGGGGTCGAGTGCAAGGGGGGGATCATGCAGCGGGCGGAGAGAATCGTCTATTTAGGCTGCGGGTCGATCTTTAGCCCGATATTTGCCCAATTCCTCTCTCATTTTTTCAGAATTAGGGTCGACTTTTTGACCGTCGGTGTTCTCTTGATGATTGCGGTGATGACCAATCTGACGGCACTCTACCGGATGTTTTACATCATCCGAAAGCTAAACCCACCGACCTACCGCAAATTCCGATTCCTCGCCTGGTGGGACGAATTATTCCCGCCAAAGAAAAGCTGAAATAGATACCATGCAACCAGAAAACAAAAAAGCACTCAAGGAATGGGCGATCGTCTGTAAGGCGTTGGATGAAGGGCGCCAGATCTTTCTCACCCGCAAGGGAGGGATTCTAGAAAAGCGGGGAGGTTTTGAAGTTGAGAATCGTGAGTTCTTTCTCTTCCCCACCTACCTCCACCAAAATAAAGAAGAGCTCTCCCCTGCCGTTCATGAGGAGTTGGATCAGGTCAACGCCTCAGAACCCAAGGGTCTGCTCCATTTTCAAAACTACGCCGTTGTTCAAGAAACCGTCATCGTCCGAGAGTTGGAAAAATTGAAAAAACTTGAACCGTTGCAGATCGGCTCGTGGAAACTCTTGAAAGACCGCTTTGAATGGGGGGATGAAAAATCGTTACAGGTTGTTCTCCTCCGGGTCTACCGTCTGCCAAAACCATTGACGCTCTCTCTCAAAGATTCCTACGGCGGCTGTAAGTCGTGGGTCGATCTCGAAAAGAGTCTTTCGACCAACGGCGTACAGCCGGTCGTGTCAGATCAGCTCTTTCAGAAGAGGGTTTTAGAAGTCAAGCGGGCCATTGATCCCACTTAAGACGCGAGACGACACGATCCGCCTTCTTTAATTTTTTTGCCGGGTAAGAACTCGTCACCGCGAGGCATTTCATCCCGGCGCGATGGGCCGCCTCGATCCCCCAAATCGAATCTTCAATCACAAGACAGTCGGCTGGGCGAAGAGTGGTACGATAACGACGACAGAGTTTTTTAAGCCCCAATCGGTACCCTTCGGGGTTGGGTTTTCCGTGGCGAACATCCTCGGCACTCACAATGATCGGGAAAAACTTTTTCAACCCCCCCAAGCGAAGGATCAGGAGGATCTCCCCTCGAAGCGCCCCTGAAACGATCGCAAGGTAATGTTTCTCGTTCGCCTTCTTGATGAACGTTTTGACACCCGGTAAAAACTTGAGGTGACGACGGATGTAAGATTGATAGTACCGGCTCTTCCTGCGGATCAGATCTTTCACCAAAGAAGGAGAAGCGGGCCGGCGATAGTCCTTGAAGGCTGTCGTCAAACAGCCTCTGTCATCCATGCCGAGATATTTTGTGTAATAATCCTTGCGAGTGAGGCGGACTCCCTCTTCAGACAAGACCTTCTGGAACATCTTGAGGTGGATCGGCTCGTTGTCGACAAGGACCCCGTCAAAATCAAAGAGGATCGCCCCTTTTCTTTCATCCTTCAAGTGAATCACCCATAACGGATCTCCATGATCTCAAACTCCCGACTCCCACGCGGTGTCGTCACTTTCACCAGATCCTCTTTTCTCTTGCCAATGAGCGATTTTGCGATCGGGGATTCAATGGAAATTTTTCCTTCTTTGATGTTCGTTTCGTGCGCCCCAACAATCCGGTAAGTGATCTCTTCACCCGACTCCGTATCCAGCAAACGAACGGCAGCGCCAAAGACAACTTTTTTATGGTCCAGCTTGGAGGGATCGATCACCTGCGCCCGCGACAGGGCATCTTCGACCTCTCCAATTCTGCGGGAGAGGTGTGCCTGTTTTTCTTTGGCAGCATGGTACTCAGCATTTTCCTTAAGGTCGCCATGGGCACGAGCCTCTTCGATATCCAGAACCACCCTTGGTCGCTCGACCGACTTCAGGTGTTTGAGCTCCTCGTGCAATTTTTTATGCCCTTCCGGTGTCATCGGTACCGGCTGTCCTCGTGTCATTTGTATTCGGGTGGAGATACCGCTCTCCCCCCGCCCCCCCATCTGTTAGATTGGTGTCTCATCGTTCGCTCCGTTTGGCTGGCCGGAATAAATCCGATCCAGCCAATACTCACTCACTCTTGGCGTTTCTTCCATGGGGTGTCAGCCACCCCTTCCTTTTTATTCGCCTGACGAGCTAGTACAAACAACAGATCCGACAACCGGTTGAGATAAATAATCACCTCTGGCAAAACGGTTTCTCTTTGATCCAACGCAATCACACGACGCTCAGCACGCCGACAGACTGAGCGGGCCAGGTGAAAACGGACTGCCGTTACCGTCCCCCCGGGCAAAACAAAATTCTTGAGCGGCTCCAATTGGGAATCCACCTCATCGATCCATTTTTCCAAAAAAGAGATCTCTTTTTCTCCGACAGGAGCCGCCTTTTTTTCTGCCTTCGCTTTTTGATCAGCCGGCGTGGCGAGAGAAGATCCAATATCAAAAAGATGGTTCTGGATCACTTGAACCCGGGGGTCGAAATCGCCAACAAGCCCGACAAAACTATTCAGCTCGTCAACCGTTCCATACGCCTCGATCTGTGGGTCACTCTTCGAGACACGACGCCCCCCAAAAAGGCCGGTCTCTCCCTTATCCCCCGTCTTTGTGTAAATCTTCATCCCTCTTACCTATCTTACTCCCAGAGGCCAATTCAATGTATTTCTTGTTGCGGAAGGAGGCAGAGTTCCCATACCCTCTGGTTAACATGTCTCTCTGGGTTCAAAACGATTGCAACCTCAAGGTGATTCTTAAAGGGGTCTCCCGTTCTTTCTACTTAAGCCTCCTCTTTCTGCCTAAAAAAATTCGTTACACGATGGGGGTCGGTTACCTCTTTTGCCGGGCAGCCGATACCATCGCCGACACCGATCTGATCCCCGCTTCTGAACGGCTCAAGATGCTTGAGCTCTACCGAAGAGAGTTTCTCCAGGGCGAAAACTTAGATGATCTGGAGCAGATTCAAAATCAGGTGGTTGGGGGTGGTGGTTTGAAAGACGAAGAAGAGCTTATTAAAAATCTCCCGGCCTGTTTCTCACTTTTTAGAAAATTAGGAGAGGCCGATCAGCAATTTTTAAAAAACCTGGTCGTTGAACTGACGCTCGGGATGGAGATGGATCTGAAAAAATTCAGCGGCTCCGCCTCTCCGCTTACCGCGCAGGAACTAGACCAGTACACCTACTATGTCGCCGGGGTTGTCGGTAAATTCTGGACCGAAGTGATCACGTTTCATTTTGCCTCCCTTCGAAAGTGGGACTTGACCCTCATGGTCGACTTGGGGATCCGTTTCGGCAAAGGGTTGCAACGGGTCAACATCCTTCGAGACCGGCCACAGGATCAGGCACGCGGACGCCTCTACCTGCCGATAGCGCCGATCGATCTCGTTCAGGAAAAAGTAAAGGCGGAAGAACTTTTAGAGGCAGGCTGGCGGTATGTTCAAAAACTCCCTTGGTGGGCGGCTCGCCTCCGGTGGGTTTGCCTGATCCCACTCCTCTTGGGGTTCAAGACGCTAAAGCTTCTTGAAGAAAACGGATGGGAAAGCGGGGCAAAGGTTTCTCGAAGCGAGGTTTACCGGATAATGCTCTTTGCCGCTTTTTTCTTTTGGTCGCCAAGACTCTTAGGCCAACTGACACTGGAACCAGGCCTTCGCCGCTAAGGTGAGCTTCGTCAAGGGGCTCAAAGAAATTCTCTCTCCAAAAATACGGGATGGCGAGCGGGCTAATTCCTTTAGGATTCGGTAATAAACCGCCGTCATCACGAGCGATGCGAGAACTTTTTTCTTCTCCACCCGTTTCAGTAACCGGGCCGCCTTCTGAAAACAATCATCCGCCCGTTCCACCTCGAAATGGATCAACCTTTGAAAGGCCTCTCCGTCTCGATGATTCCTCAAATCCTCCGCCGTGTAACCAAACTGTTTCAGATCCTCTTCAGGGAGATAAAACCGGTTTTGCGCAACATCGGCGGCTAGGTCCCGCAAGATATTGGTCAGCTGAAAGGCCCGCCCCAAGGTGATCGCATAGTCACGCGCCCGTTCGTGCCGAAGCCCGAAGAGTTCCATGCAGAGAAGCCCGACCGTCCCGGCAACACCGTAGCAATAACGAGACAGCTCTTCGAAGGTAGCGTATTGATTTTTGTATAGGTCGGTCGAAATCCCATCAATCAATTCAAAAAAGTAGACGGAGGAGAGTTGATACTTCTGGATCGATTGAACCAGCTCGAGGCCTAACTTGCTTTCGGGCCTCCCACCGTAACAGCGCCCAATCTCATCCTTCCAGAATTGTAGCTGCTTTTCTTTTTCAGACCTTGATCCCGGCTCATCCACGATGTCATCAATCAGACGGGCAAAGGCATACAGCGTCGCCAGCGCCTGCCTCTTTTTCCGCGACAGAAAAAAAAGGGAGAGATAAAAATTGGAACCACTCTTTTGGGTAATCTCGAAACTGGTGGGTGACAGGTTCCTATTAGACATCTGAGAATTGGATCACCTTCCAGTCCTCCCCTATTTGACGGACCTTCACACGACTGATCCTTTTTAAAGAGGCATAATCTTGAGGGGTGATCGTTAATTCAAAAAGATAAACCTCAGTCAGGGCTTCTCCTGCTTCCTTTTCGACCAGTTCTTTCACCTTTTTATAACTCACCTTCGGCTGCCGCGTATCGGGCGAAATCGACTGTCCTTCCCGAAGCTGAATTTCCTGACGAATCTTTTCGAGGGCCAGCCCATCACAAACTTTGATGGCCGCGTTCAGATCAATCTTTAAATAATACGCCTCGACGAACTGCCTTGCGACATTTTCGGATGGAGACTTCGCCGCGGAGCAACCCAAAAAGCTGATCGCGAGCAAACCTAAAAAAAGTTTCTTCCGTTTCATCAGACCCCCCTCCCAACCAACGAACTCCAGAGCAAGACAGGCCAGCCCCTTTCCCTTCCCAGACGGGCGAGAGATCGTCGCGGATTAACAAGATGCGGAAAACCAACCCGCTCAAGGAGCGGCAAGTCACTTGGATCGTCGGCATAATAAAAACAGTCTTTGAGGGGAATTCCTGTTTCCCGTTCCACCTGCTCGGCAAAAACCAATTTACCTTCCCGATAACAGATCGGCTCAATCAACTCTGGTTCAAGACACCCTTTAACCACGACCGGTCCGGAGGTATACACCTGGTCAGCACCGAGTGTTTCAGCCAGTTTTTGAACCACCATGTAGGGGCTGGAGGTCAAAAGAATGATTTTATCCCCCTCCTTCTTATGTTCCTCGATCTTTTGAAACGCCTCTCTGAAAAGACGGGGACGGATCGATTTCTCAAAGCAGTCTGCACCAATCTCCATGATCTCGTCGATCCCGTAACCAGCCATATCCTCATAGGCGATCTCGTACATCTTCCGGATGTTCCCATGCTGGATCCAGCTGGTGAGTTCATAGAAGATCGCCAGCGGGAGCCGCCGTTTCTTGATGACCTTGTGCCGGATCAGGTCGAGCGTGGCATAAAAACCGGCGTAACCATCCATCAAGGTCCGGTCGACATCAAAGAAGGCAACCCTCTTCGCACTGTTGGGAGTGGCAAAACTTTGTATCAGTTCCGAAAGGTGACTGGAAAATTCCGCCCGGGAAAGGACCTGATCGCAACCTAACCCCTTCGCCTTCTGACCCAACTCTCTTTCAAGATGAGATAAATAACCGACGAGGGGCGTCTTTGCGGTCATCGGGTCTTTTTTCAGTGTCAGGATTGTTCCGAGCGGGTCGATATAGGGGGCTTCAAGGTCGAGAAGAACAACGGCCGGCTTCTTTTGACCGACTATCGCATGAACCTTTCGGGGATCGGTCACCTGTAAAACAGGAATCTTCAGTCCATCGGCGACCGTTTTGATCTTCGCCCAAAAAAGAAGATCATTGGTCATGGCCAGAATGGGGTTCGACATAGGAAGACTAGAACGCTTACCAGTGGGACCGGTTGATGTCAATATGAGCGGGGAGCTCTTAAGGTGTGAAGCGAGGCAAACGGGGGAGAGCGTTCTCGACAGCCCCGGAGACTTCCGGCGCAATGCCTCGATCTAATTCCAAACCTCCGCGGACCATGTTGGAGGGGGTGGAGGGAACGATCTCCCCCGGATAAGCCAACGCTGAACCGACTCCCAAAAGTTCGCTGCCATCATGACGACGAGGGGTCTCGTCTGCCGGGCCGCGATAACTGACTTCGCCACCACCCGTTGGCCCGCTGTCGTTATCACCTGAAGAACGAACCAGTCGCCACGAACCATCCGGCTGGCGTTCCATGACAGGAACATTAACCCTAACACCATAAACTTGATAAACATAGCCTACTCTAGAACTGTGAAAGACATCGTGAGAGATCAGATGATCATCTAATTCTTCACCTGTCATTAACCACCCCCTCGGTTTCAAATTTAGAACAAGGTTGGCCAAATCAATCGAGAGCAACCGATTAGCGAAATGAGTGGGAACGTGAAGATCTCGTGGCAGGTGCATCCAGACATTGTGATAGTCAATGAGGTCATAACTGGTACCCGGAAGAGGGGCTAAGACATTGCCACGGATAAAACGGATCCGTTCCAAAACTCGTCTTGGCAGGGTTACCCGCCAGGCATGATCCGCCCATGAAGGAATATCATCAGAGAGGGGAATTTCTGTGGCGTGTCTCCCAAATATTCGAGGGGCAAAGGTCGCGGGCACTCCAGTCACCGGATTCGTCGATGGATTATCATGCACTATAAAGGTATGTGCCTCTTTTTGACCCAAGGTTTTAAAATAGGCCTCAATCTCTCCCAAAGGATCAACGACATCCAATTGAAAATCGAGCCCCGCCTGATCGAGGAGCGCGGCATACTCCAAAACAGCGATCGATTCGGGAGGGAATTTTCCTTCATCGACAGTGCGAACGGATTCAATGGTGGGGGCAAAACCGGCCCCAACCACCAGCGCACGAAAAGAACCTGTACGGCCACTACTCCTCAGCCAATCCTGAAAGGCGATGAGCTGACGCCAATGACGTCCAAAATTGGTTGTTGTCACAGTGGTCGTTTGTCTGCCGTTAAAACGAACCACCTCGGCTTGAACTTTCCAGGCGGTTTCTCGATCCAAAACCGGATACCGCACCCCTGCGGCAACCGGGTGAGGCCAACTTTCTAAAAAAGCGCGGGTTGCCTCGATAGATCGTGGTGGGTTGTTACCATACCTCTTCTCTCTCATGGTTCGGGTCGTTTCATGCATCTCTGGTGTCTCAGGAGTCGTCACGAGCTGAACGTTTGGTTCCACGAGAGGCCGATGAGCCGTTGCCACCCCTTCAGACTCCCATCTCAAACCGAAACGATAGGACTGATTAAATCGGGCAATGGCTACCTCAAGAGATTGATCCGTCGCCTTGAGACGATAAAATCCCAAGGGCCCCAGGTAAGGAGGGACATAGTGAAGGACCAAACGAACATAGGCTGCCTGTTCCTCTATTGGCAATGCTGAATCGGGAGGGATCAAACGCTCCCAGGCCTGTCGGAAGTTGAGCGGCTTGATATCAAGCGTCACCACTCTCTTATCGACGAGAAACCATCCCATCCAAAGGAGCTGTTCCGTCGGGGTGATGTAATCCCCTCCACCCAAGAGGATGACTTTTCCCCCTTTGGCAATGTACTCTTGAAGGAGATCTTGAATCATCTTCCAATGATCGCGATCCATCATTGTTGGATCCTGGGGCGCTTCATCCAGGATCAAAACGTTTGGTGAAGAGGCCGTATCGATAGATAGTTTGATATCGTCCCAATTCAGATGAAGCCTTTGAAAGGTAAGCCCTGCCTCACTTAGAACAAGAGGTAGATCAACCCGGCCAAGATTTGATTTTCCCATCGCGCGGTAGCTGACGACAGCAACGACGGAAGCCCCTCCCTTTAGAGAAGTGACAACTTCTTCAGCCTCCCCTCTGCGATAATCACTCAAGCTAACATCGATCGGATCGGCCGGTTGAAAATGAAGAGGTCCCCTATCAATTGGGGCAAAATGGTACTGCTGTCCGGAAGGAAGCGTCTGCAGCGCTCTCCCACCCTGAAGCACCGTACTTGAGAGAGCCTCCAAGACTTGATCCGCCCGCGGCGCTGAGATAAATGCGGAACTTCCATCGGAGGGAAGAACCGACTCCGCCGCTGGTTGGTTCTCAACAGAATCCGACGCAGAAGAATCGACAGTCTCGGCTGCTTCGGACGGGCATGACTGTCTGACTGGATCGCAAGCCATGGACCCTTTGTCGGCAAAGCGCGGCCAGGGTTGTGTAGAAAAAAGGACCTTCACATCCCCCATAAACTGTGGGATGAACCTCCTTCATGCCGACCAACCGATCTCTCTGGATCCTCTTCAGTGTCGTCGCCGTGGACCTGATCGGTTTCGGCATCGTCGTCCCGATCCTCCCCTTCTATGCCCAACAGTACGGCGCCAACGGGGCGATCCTCGGCCTCCTGCTCACCTCTTACGCCGCGATGCAGTTTCTCTTTTCTTCGTTTTGGGGAAAACTCTCCGACCGGATCGGTCGTAGAAAAGTTATTTTATTGACTCTTATCGGCTCTTCTTTTTCTCTCCTCTTGCTCGGTCTTGCCGATTCCCTCCTCTTTCTCTTTGTCGGACGATTGCTTTCCGGAATCTTTGCCGCCAACATCAGTGTCGCCTCCGCCTATGTGGCCGACGTCACCACGGACGAAAATCGAAGTAAGGGGATGGGGCTGATCGGCGCCGCCTTCGGCATCGGATTTTTGGTCGGCCCAGCGTTGGGGGGATTCCTCTCTTCACACAGTTACTCAACACCGATCCTCTTCGCCTCGTTTCTCACCGTCCTCAACATCATCTATGCCTTCTTTGGTTTGAAGGAACCGGAGCGACATCAGGCCTCACCAGAAACGGTCATCGACCGAACAATAATCAAAACCGCCGTTCTCGCCGACCGAACAGTACTCAAGATGTGTCTCGTCTATTTTGTCTTCACCGTCTCGGTCTCCCAACTCGAATCGATCTTTGCCTTTTATATGAAGGACCACTTCTTTTATAGCGCAAGACAAGTCGCCGTGCTTTTGGCATTGATGGCGCTCATCATGATCCTGATCCAGGGGGGATTGATCCGGACCTTGACCCGACTCCTTGGGGAAAAGAAACTCCTCATTGCCGGAACATTTCTCCTCACCATCGCCTTTTTCTTTCTCCCCCGCATGGCGACGGTGTCGCTCCTGATCATCCCGCTCGTCGTTGCCTCCATCGGGCGTGCCTTTTCACAACCCTCTCTCATGAGTCTTGTTTCAAAAAAGGCAACTCCCCAAATGAGAGGGGCAGTGATGGGGACCTTTCAGGCCTCCGCCAGTCTTGGACGGGTCGTTGGACCACTGGCCGCCGGCCTTCTGTACGACCAGTGGCATAGCTCTCCCTATTATCTGGCGGCAGGGTTGATGGCGATTGTCCTGATGATGGTCCTACAGATGGTACAGCATTAAGTAGACGATAACTCCCGTCACTGAAACGTAGAGCCAGATCGGAAAAGTCCAACGGGCGATCTTTCTGTGGGATTCGAACCGTCCCTTCGTTGCCAAATAGAGCGTCCTCAAAGCGAGCGGTGGAACAAGCGCCGCCAGGATCGTGTGTGTTGTCAGGAGCGTGAAGTAAACGGTACGGAGAACCCCCTCCCCCGGAAAACGGTGGACACCGGTCAAATAAAAACGGGTCAGGTAAGAAATCAAAAAGAGAACCGAGATGGAAAAGGCGGCAATCATCAGCGGACGGTGCCACGAGACCTTTTTCTTCTTGATCGCAATCCAGCCGGAGAAGAGAAGAACCGCCGCGGTGCCGTTCAAAAAAGCGTTCAGGGTCGCGAGAAAATAGCCACGGTCCAGGTTATTCATCGACCGAGTGGTCCTTTCGTGAGGACAAGGACAAGGAGCAGGACTGGCAAATAGATGATGGAGACCAGAAAAAAACTCCTGGCCCAACTAAGATTATTTTTCTTTCGAAAACCGTAACAACCCCAGGCAAAGAAAATACTGTTGAGGAGAATAGCGGTCACCGAATAGAGCCGGCTCGTGAGACCCAACGGGATGAAAAAGAGCGGTACCGGAAAAAGGGCGACGAGCGACCGAACCATCCAGTGTTTCGTCACAAGCTCCCCTTTCTCTAAAGGAAGGACCTTGATCCCTGCCTTGGCATATTCCCCTTTTCGAAAAAGGGCGATCGCCAGAAAATGGGGGATCTGCCAGAGAAAGAGGATCATAAAAAGCAAAATTCCTGGAAGAGCGATCGACCCGGTGGCGGCTGTCCAGCCCATGAGCGGTGGCATCGCTCCAGGAACGGCACCGACTAAGAGGGCAAGTGTCGTCTTCTGTTTTAGCGGTGTGTAAAAAAGGACATAGCTGACAAAAGCGACGACCCCGAGAAAAGCGGTCAGTGGGTTCACCGCGACAGAAAGGATCAAGATGGCAATAAAGGCGAGTTCAACTCCGAACCAGAGGGCTACAGGAGGAGCCATCCTTTTGGCAGGGAGCGGCCGATCTTTGGTCCGCTCCATCAGGAGATCGGCATCCCGTTCGAGATACATATTCAGACTGTTGGCGGCGCCGACAAGAAGGACTGTTCCTAAAAGGGTCCAAAAAAGGAGTGATGGCGAAAGCGGGCGCCCAGCAAGAAACATCCCGGCCGCCGTTGTCGCAATCACAAGTGCAGTCACCCTCGGCTTGATGAGGGCCAAAAAATCGGTCGCCGTTGTACCCATCGATAGAGAAACTGTCTTCACGAATT
>JAUSKE010000029.1 GCA_030649435.1 Deltaproteobacteria bacterium | reverse complement strand
ATCTGCACGAAAACAAGGAGAGAGGCAAGGACGGAAAGAAGACGATCTTTGACGAACAGTGGAAGGGAAAAAACTAGAAGCGCCACAATGATTCCACCGATCCGGTGCGCCATATGAAACTCGTTCGCGGCGGTCAGACTGGAGGGCCAAAAAAATCCGTAACAGAGCGGTAGCTCGGGGCAGATGAGCCCCGCCTCAGTATGACGGATGAAGGCGCCGAGGATGATCTGGAGGTAGACCATTGCGGTGACGAAGAAGATGTAGGGATGCGTTTTTTTACTAACTCCCCCCAACCCCCTCTTATCCCAAGAGGGGGAATGGAGGGTTCCTCCCCTTGAAGTAAGGGGAGGTGAGGAGGGGTTAGTTTTCCACGCAATCACAATCAACAATGAAAAAAACAACATCGAAACCGCCAAGTGAGTGGTCGAAATGAGGGATGGGAGTTGGTAAATAACGGTGACCCCTCCCAAGAGCCCTTGAACGATAACCAGCACAAGGGCGATGACTCCCATCCTCTGTAATTTTTTATCTTCCCTTCGTCGTTTCCAAAGGAGAATGGAGAGAACGATCGTCATCAACCCGACGGCAGAGGCGAGGAGCCGGTGGCTATGTTCAATCGCCACCCCCCCTTTCATCTCCGGCATCAGACTCCCGTAGCAGAGTGGCCAATCAGGACAAGCGAGGCTCGATCCGGTGTTATGAACAAAACCACCCAGGAGTAGGAGACAAAAAGTGACGAAAACAAGGAGTTTTGAAAATCGGTGTTCCAACATCGCCGGAAACACCTAGCATCTCAGCGATCAGACTGTCAATTCGGCTTGGTCAAAATTGACTTTGTTTCTGCTTGGTATATGACCTTCTTAACCATGGCTAAAATTTCCGAGACGGCACTCTTGGTCAATTGGTCAAAGGCAAAAAATGCCGCTATCAGTAAAGACCGGTGGGCACACCTTTGGGTCACCAAAGAATCGGCCCGTATTGCCGAAGAATATACCGAAAAGGTCGTGCCCGGGCATCCCCTTGTGCCAGCACTGCGAAACCGTTTTTTTGTCGATGCCCTGCAGGCGTTCGAAAAAAAGCATGAAGAGTTTACCTTCATCAATCTCGCGGCCGGGTTTACGTCTTACCCTTATCTGATCTCACCCCACCACCCTGTCTACGAAATCGAACTCCCGCATGTCATCGCCTACCGAAAGAAGAAAATAAAAGAATTTGAAGCGGCAGGCCAGTTGCCAAAACGAAAGATCAATTTCCTCTCACTCGATCTTAACGAAGCCCCGTCCATCAAACAGATAGAAGAAATCATCCTCAACCAAAAAGGAACGGTTTTTGTGCTGATGGAGGGACTCCTCTACTATTTAACCCAAGAGGCCATCGACCGGCTATTTGGTTTATGGAACCAGTCGCTTCCCAAAGGGAGTCAATTGGGTTTCGTCACCTGGCCCTCTGCTATTAAGGATACCCCCGCCATGAAGGGACTCAGGGGCTGTTTTGAAAAATGGCTCCAATGGCCGCAAGATCAATATACCTGGATTGAAAGGGACTATTTTTCAAGGTGGGACCATTTAAAAATTTTAGAAGAGACCAACTACCTGGTTTTAGAAAAGAAATATTGCAACCGACCGAATGAGCTTGTCCCAGGCACCTTTGTCGATGAGTCTGTTTTTCTGATGGAAAAGTCCTAATCACCCTCGGGTGAATCACCCCTTGACTCGAAGGATTCCTTAAATATACTCGCACGCCTCTTTAGAATAACCACATAAAGGGTCATGGACCCGAAGGAGTTTTCATGAGCAGAGGACGTTTTGTTTTTACCTCAGAGTCGGTCACCGAAGGGCATCCGGATAAGGTTGCCGATCAAATCTCAGACGGCGTTTTGGACGCCCTGATTACCGCTGACCCAAAGAGCCGGGTCGCCTGTGAGACCCTGGTCGCGACCGGTCTCGTGGTGTTGGCCGGTGAAATCACCAGCAATGCCGTCATTGATTATCAAAAAGTGGCCCGTGAAACGATCGAAGGGATCGGTTATACCGACTCCGCTTACGGTTTTGACTCCAAGTCCTGTGCCGTTCTGGTGGCGCTCGGCAAGCAGTCTCCCGACATTTCGCAAGGGGTCACCGAAGGCCAGGGGCTCTTTAAGGAGCAAGGGGCCGGCGATCAGGGGTTGATGTTTGGTTACGCCTCTAACGAAACTGAGGAACTGATGCCGATGCCGATCTCGCTCGCGCACAAACTGACACAGCGTCTTGCCGAGACCCGGAAGAAAAAGATCCTCCCGTTCCTTCGGCCGGATGGTAAATCGCAAGTCTCGATCGAATACGAAAATGACAAGCCGAAGAGGATTCAGGCGATCGTCGTCTCTTCCCAACATTCGCCGGAAGTCAGCTACAAAACGCTCAAGGAATCGATCATCGATGAAGTCATCAAAAAGGTTTGCCCGGCAGGAATGCTCGACAGCAAGACCGAATATTTTGTCAACCCGACCGGTCGTTTCGTTGTTGGTGGCCCCCATGGGGATTGCGGTCTGACCGGGCGCAAGATCATTGTCGACACTTATGGTGGTTGGGGTCGTCATGGTGGCGGTGCCTTCTCCGGAAAGGATCCCTCCAAGGTCGATCGTTCGGCCTGTTACATGGCCCGTTATGTCGCGAAAAACATCGTCGCAGCGGGACTTGCCGATCATGCCGAGGTCCAAATCGCCTACGCCATCGGGTACCCGGAACCGGTCTCCCTCATGGTCAACAGCTTTGGAACCGGCCAGATCTCTGACGAAAAATTGGCTGAGATCATCCGCAAGGTCTGGAGCTTCAAACCGGCTGAAATCATCAAAGCCTTAAACCTCCTCCGGCCGATTTATCAAAAAACCGCGAGTTACGGTCATTTTGGAAGAAGCCTCTCGGAGTTCACCTGGGAAAAGACCGACCGCGTGAAAGAGTTGCAATCGTTGGCCGGCATTTCCAAAAAGAACCCCAATAAAAAGGGAACGGAAAAGACCTATAACCTTCAAAAGAACGGAAAAGAACTCCGATCGGTGACCCTATGACAAAATCAGATATTAAAAACCCGGCGCTCGCTGAATCGGGACGTCTCCGGATTGAGTGGGCCCGCCAGAACATGCCGGTCCTGAAGCAGATTGAGGATCGCTTTATTAAGGAAAAACCGTTTCAGGGGCTTCGCCTCTCGGCTTGTCTCCACGTCACCACCGAAACGGCAGCGTTGATGAGAACCCTGAAAAGTGGCGGTGCCGATGTCGCCATCTGTGCCTCCAACCCGCTCTCGACACAGGATGATGTTGCTGCCTCGCTCGTGGTGGATGACGGTATTCAGGTTTTTGCCATCAAGGGAGAAGATAACCCAACTTATTACAAACATATGGATGCCTGCCTCGACCATCACCCGATGATCACGATGGACGACGGCGCTGACCTTGTTTCGACCATCCACCAGAAGAGACCGGAACTCGCAACGGAAGTGTTAGCCGGGACCGAAGAAACGACAACCGGTGTAATCCGCCTCCGGAGTATGGAGCGGGATAAAGTTTTAAAGTACCCGATCGTTGCCGTAAACGATGCCCAGACTAAACACTTCTTTGACAACCGTTATGGTACCGGCCAGAGCACAATTGACGGTATCATCCGGGCCACAAACCGTTTGATGGCCGGAAGCCATTTTGTCGTCGCTGGTTACGGTTGGTGCGGTAAGGGGCTCGCAATGCGGGCACGCGGCATGGGGGCACAGGTCATTGTGACTGAAGTCGATCCGTTGCCAGCCCTCGAGGCTATTATGGATGGTTTCCGGGTCCTCCCAATGGCGGAGGCAGCCAAGATCGGCGACATCTTCTGTACCGTCACCGGTAACAAGGGAGTCCTCCGTAAAGAACACTTTGATAAGATGAAAGATGGCGCAATTCTCTCCAACTCTGGTCACTTCAATGTGGAGATCGATATCCCTGCCCTGGAAAAAATGAGCCGGCAACAGAGGCAGATCCGAGAATTCGTCACCGAATACACCACCACCGATGGACGACGGATCAATATTCTTGGCGAAGGACGTCTCATCAACCTCGCCGCGGCTGAAGGTCATCCCTCGAGCGTCATGGATATGAGTTTCGCCGGGCAGGCGTTAACCACTGAATATATCGTCAAAAACTACAAAACTCTCGAAAAGAGAGTTTATAACGTCCCCCGCGAGATCGATGAGAAGATCGCTGCCCTGAAACTGGCCGGAATGGACGTTTCCATTGACAGATTGACCCCGGAGCAGTCAAAATACCTCTCATCCTGGAATGAGGGCACCTAAAAACAAACGGGTCGTTGTCACACGTATCCTCCTCTTGGAAGATAATCTGGAACATGCCCAACTGATCGAGGAAACACTCCTCGAAGGGTTGCACGGTATTTCGGTGAAGGTGGTCAGCAGTCTCGCCGCCGCCTTGAAAGAGATCAGCGCAGCAAGCCGACCTTATGATCTGATCTTGACCGATTATTTGCTCGCCAATAGTTCCGGAACCACCCTAGTCAAAAGAATAAAAAAAGAGATCCCCGAAATCCCTCTCATCGTTATAACCGGACGGGGGAACGAAAGAATCGCCGCTGAGGTGATCAAGCTGGGGGCAGAGGATTATGTCGTTAAAAGTCGTGATTCGCTCAAGGCGTTGCCACGGATTATCCAAAGGACGCTCGTTAAGAGAAAACGGAGTAATATGGAAGAACTCAAATCCTTAGTCTTCAAAATAATCCGATTATCGAGAGAAAATAAGAAAGCCCCTCAGATCACTCGGCTCCTCACCCAACTGAAGAAGCTCACTCAAATTTGGTCTCGCTCGACTTAGTGGTTGGGAGTGAAACCCGTTTGTGTCCTTTTTTAGCCTCGGCAATTCTTGCCACTTCCTCCTCTTGCTCCAGCTCCTGCAGAAGCGACTCGACATGCCCACGCTCTTCCATGTCGGGGTAATCAACAAGAATTTTCTGAAGCAGCTCGCGGGCCTCGGCCAGTTTCTTTTCTTCACGTAAGAGCTGAATATTAGAAAGTTCACGGGTAACAAGACTTCTTTCCTTATCCCACAATCGTTCCAGAAGGTCCTTCGCCTTATCGGCCTGCTCGGCCTGTTTCCCCTCGGTACGAGCGAGAATTTCAAGCAAAACCGTTTTTGTGGCATAGAGGTCGGACCCCTCTTCCACCCTTTCTTCAGCCTCAATCAGTCGAAGAGCAATCTGTTCTTTAGAACGTCCCCTTTTCTGCCGGATCTGGGTAATCTTTTGACGCGCCTTTTTAATCCATTCATCCCTTTCGAGAGAAGCACTCAACACCTGTTCAAACATTTTTTTGGATTCCTGATAATGCCCCTGCATATAAAGAAGATTCGCCAAATCATACTGGGCCTTCACACGATCGAG
>JAUSKE010000028.1 GCA_030649435.1 Deltaproteobacteria bacterium | reverse complement strand
GAAATCTCTCTCTCCCGACTCTCTGATCCGTAAAAGCCACGCATCAGCTGGAGGTAATCAACGACGACAAGACCCAAACCATGTTCTCGTTGCAGACGTCGCGCCTTCGCCCGCATGTCAAGCACAGTCAATGCCGCGGAGTCATCGATAAAGATCGGCGCCTCTGACAAGATCCCGGCAGCCCGCGTCAACTTCGGCCAATCCGATTCTGAAAGAAAACCGGAACGGAGTTTGGAGGCATCCACACGCGCCTCGGTGCAGAGCATCCTCTGAACCAACTGTTCCTTCGACATTTCGAGTGAAAAAATTGCACAAGGGATTTTGGGGGAATCACCCCCGGGCGAACCGCCCTTGCCCACCGTCGAGGCATGAACCGCAATATTTAAAGCCAATGCCGTCTTTCCCATCGATGGCCGGCCCGCAATAACAATCAAGTCTGAGGCTTGCAATCCAGCCGTCAAACGGTCGAATTCGATAAAGCCGGTTGGGACACCGGTCACCGCCTCTTTTCGTTCATACAGCCTTTCAATCGCCTTAAAACTATCTTTGACGATATCCTTGACCTGATGAAACGGTTGCCGGACCTTTTTCTGAGCGATCTCAAAGATGATCTTTTCCGCATCATCCAAAAGATGATCGGCATCCCCTTCTCCTTCGTAACCGCGAGAAACGATATCAGTTGCCCCCTGGATTAGGCGACGCAGGATCGATTTTTCGCGGATTATCCGGGCGTAGTGGGCCACATGAGCGGCAGTCGGTACAAGATCGACGAGCGACGAGAGTGTCGTTGCCCCTCCCACCGCCTCCAGATCACCACCGTGGGCCAACTCATCTTTTAAGGTAATCAGGTCGACCGGCTCATTCCGTTGAAAGAGAAAAAGGATCGCCTTATAAATTCTCTTGTGGGCCTCACGGTAAAAATCTTCGGGCGAAATGAGATCCAAAACCCGATGGATCGCCTCATTCTCAAGAAGGATCGCCCCCAGGACCGAACGCTCCGCCTCGATATCCTGCGGCGGAACGCGGCCACCAACCATTTCCAGCTTTGGGGCACCTTCAGGAGCCATTATTTCTTCACCACTTTCACCGTCACCTTGGCCACAACCTCGGTGTGCAGTTTGACCTGTACCACATAAGAACCGACCTGTTTGATCGGTTCATCCAAATGAATCAGCTTTTTGTCAACGGCCAATCCCTCTTTGGCGAGCGCCTGGGCAATATCCATCGTTGTGACGGAGCCGAAGAGCTTATCTTCTTCCCCAGCCTGCTTCGTAATGGTGCAGATGAGCGTTGCCAGTTTTTCGGCCAACCTTCCCGCTTCTTCTTTTTCCTTGGCCCGCTTCGCCTCAACCTTCTTTTTTTGCTGATCCCATAACTGCTGGTTCGCCTTATCGGCAATAAACGCCTTCTTTTGGGGCAAAAGGTAATTTCGTCCAAACCCTTCACGGACCTTGATCACATCTCCTGCTTTTCCCAAGTTGGGGATATCTTCCTTCAAAATAACTTCCATGTTCATTCTCCTTCAGGTTTAACTACGATGAGTGCGTTCTTAATTTTCTAAAATCAAACCACAAATCGGCAAGGCCCAAAAAGACCACAAGAAAACCGGCCATCTGAATAAAGATAAAGAGGAGCAAATAAATCGTCGCTCGGAGAAAAAAGGAAGGACGCTGCCGTATGAGAAAGACCAGTATCGCCAGTCCTTGAAAAAAATAAGCGGTCGCATAGAGAATCAGCCCATTAAAGACAAGATCGTTAACTAAGGAGAAGCTCCTAGTATAGAGATTTGAGAAATACAAGACTCCTAAAAAAATCAGTCCCCAGACCGCCCGGTCGTCGATCTTCCAGGAGGCCAGGTCAACCCATTTTGCCAGCGAGGTAAAAAATCGGCGGATCACAATTAGATTCATCCAGAGGACCGCCCCTAGACTGATCAGGATAAACGACGGTCCCAGGTGGATCAGCTGGTAAACCAGAAAATCCTTATGCTTCTGCATAAACTGAATCTCTTCGCCGCTGATCGCCTTGTTTTTGGCCTGCAGGGTAATCACCTGGTCGGTAAGCGAGAGCAGGTAGGTCCTTAAATCAGGGATCGGGTTACCGTGAGTTTTGTAGAGAAACAATACAAAAACAAGAGTGGCCACAAGGGCCGCCGCACCGGCACAGAGCATCGACTTGTTTAACCCCTCCCATCGGAGCGCAGCCTCCGAAAGGACGATCCCGATCGCCACATAGGCACTAAAATAGCAGAGGGCATAGGCCAAGACTGTCCCCGGGCCCCAGAGCCTCAGGAAGGCTGATCCGGGCAGGGCAAAAAAGGAGGTGAGCTGATTCTCATGGGTAAGGGTGTAACGGTACAAAAAGAAAATGAGTATGACGGAGACCGTAAAAGAGACGAGCACCGTGAACCGACGTCGTTGCAGCCAGTAACTAAAAAAGGGGAGTGGCGTCAAAACAACAAAGAGACCGCTCGTATAAAGGAGCAGGCTCCCAACAATGAGGACGAGAAAACGGATCGCGGGTGAGTCCTTCATGGCAATAACTCTAGCGATGGCTGGCTGTAAACGGCAGAAGGGCCAAAATCCTGGCCCTCTTCACCGCCTCGGTAATCCGCCGCTGGTGAAAGGCACAGTTGCCCGTCAAACGTCTCGGGACAATCTTGCCCCGTTCACTGACAAAGAAAGTCAAAAATTTTGGTTCTTTGTAATCCATCGAAATCAGGGCATCGGAGCAAAACCGACAAGCCTTTTTTCGGCCGGTCCCGACCATCCCCAAGCCCATCATGCCACCCGGCTTCTTTTTTGAAGGATCAAAATCTCTCTTAGCGGGCCTCACGGGAACCTCCTTCTTCTATTTCCACCCGGCTGTCAGAGCCAAAGGCGGGTTCAATGATCTTTTTCGCGTCAAACTCCTCTTTTCTCTTCTTCGCATCGATCTCTTCCGCCACCTTGACGGAAAGAAAACGGATCACTTCTTCGGTATAGCGAAGAATTCTCTCCAGTTCCGCCAATACAGGTCCTTCTCCCAAAAAGCTCACCAGGTAGTAATTCCCGCGGGTTTCTTTTTCGATCCGGTAGGCAAGCGTCTTCTTGCCTAAATAACGGTGACCAAGCAAGATTCCCTTCTGGTTGACGATCAGATCCTTGATCTTCTCGCCAATCTTTTCGGCGGCGGCCGCCTCAATATTCCCTTTCAGGATATAAACAGCTTCATACTCTCGCATGCTAGACTCCTTTATGATGATACTTCTGTTGAACCTTCTCCAAACCTTTGGGTAAACTCCCCTCGCTTAAAAACATTTCAATCGCCTGAACCGCCTCTTTTTTCAGAGCCGGCAGTTTTTTCTTTTCCTCCGCTCCAAATGAGGAGAGGACGTACGAAACAATATCTTCTTCTCGAACAGTTGGTCTTCCGATCCCAAAACGGAACCGGTAAAAATCGGGCGACCCCAAGTGATCGATCACCGACTGAACCCCCCGATGACCGGCGGCACTGGCCTTAAGATCAAACCGAAAACTCCCCAGCGGAAGATCGAGGTCGTCGTGCACCACGAGGAGATTCTCACCGGTCAGTCGAAAGTACTCCAGCACTGACCGAACCGCCTCCCCGCTGTTGTTCATAAACGTCTGGGGGAGAAGAAGAATTACCTCCTGCTCGCCAACTTTTCCCTTGCCCCAAACAATGTTGGAGCATTGCCCCAACTTTTTGTCCCGCAAGGGGATAGAAAACTTTTCAGAGAACGATTCAACTACTTGAAACCCGATATTATGTCGGGTCTCGCCATACTCGGAACCTGGGTTCCCCAGTCCGACAATGATCATTATTTCTTCTCTGGCTTCTCAGCCTTGGGTGCTCCCGCTTTCGCTCCTTCAGCCTTGGATGCCTCACCCTTAGCACCCGCAGCGGCTGGTGCCCCTGCCGCCGGTGCCGCAGCTCCTTCAGCTGGTACTGCTCCCTCAACCGGGGTCGGTGCCGCTTCTTCAGCAGCAGGAGCCATAATCGCAACAATCGTAAAATTGCTTTCGCGAATCGGCTCAACCCCTTCAGCAAACTTGAGGTCGTCGATATGGAGGGAATCACCGATATCGAGCTTGGTGATATCGACCTCAATCTGGTTCGGGATCGCGGTCGGCAAACACTTGACTGAAATCTCTCTCGCCGCCTGTTCGACCAAGCCTCCCTTCACCACCCCTTCTGATTTTCCGACAAGGCGGACCGGGACCATAACGGTAATTTTTTCCTTCAGGTCAACCTTCAAGAGATCAACATGCGTCAGACAGCGGCTAATGATATCGGCCTGATAATCCTTCATCATCACGACAAGGGTGTCTTTTTTCGCCGCCTTTTCATTGCCAATATCCAGCGAGATCAAAGCGTTCATCCCGGCTGAAGTAGAGAGGATTTTGTCCAACTCCTTCGCCTGGAGCATGAGGGTCCGGGGAGGGATCCCTTTTCCGTAGAGGACCGCTGGTACAAATCCTTTAACGCGGAGCCGTCGGGTCTCCCCTTTGCCTGTCTTTGGTCTCTCTTCCGCCTTCAATTGCATCTGTTGCATAAACCTTTTCCTTTCTTACACATTAAACAAAGAGTTTCGAAACCGATTCACCGGTATGAATCCGCCGGATTGCTTCACCCAAAAAGTTGCCGACGGAAAGGACCGTAATCTTTTTGGTCCTCTTCGCCTTTTCTCCGAGCGGGATCGTGTCCGACACGATCAACTTTTCCAAAACAGATTCGTTGATCCGGTCGATCGCCGGGCCGGAGAGGACCGCATGCGTGCAAACCGAAACAATTTTCTTGGCACCGTTTTTACGCAGCGCTTCGGCCGCCTGTGTGAGGGTCCCTGCCGTATCAACGATATCATCCACCAGAATCGCATTTTTTCCGCGCACATCCCCGATCAAGTGCATCACTTCGCTCTTGTTGGCAGAAGTCCTCCGTTTGTCGATGACCGCCAATTCGGCATTGAGCCGTTTGGCGTAGGCGCGGGTCCGCTCTGTTCCACCGGCATCAGGTGACACCAAAACGAGATTATCAGTCAGCTTCTCCTTGGCGAGGTAATCCAAGAAAATTGGCGTCGCGTAGAGGTGATCAAAAGGGATATTGAAAAAGCCTTGGATCTGACCGGCATGCAGGTCGAGCGAAAGAACCCGGTTTGTTCCAGCGGCGGTCAAAAGATCGGCGACCAGCTTGGAGGTGATCGGCGTCCTCGGCTGGACCTTCCGGTCCTGCCGGGCGTAACCATAATAAGGAATCACTGCAGTAATCCGATCAGCCGAGGCCCGCTTCAGGGCGTCGATCATGATCAAAAGCTCCATCAGATTTTCGTTGGCCGGGTACGAGGTCGGCTGCACGATAAAAACATCCATCCCCCGGACGTTTTCATCGATCTCGGCAAAGAGCTCTCCATCGGAAAACCGGCGGACCTCAATCTTGCCCAGAGGCACACCGATCTCGGCGGCAATCTTCTTCGCCAGATCAGGATTGGCGGTGCCGGAGAATATTTTTAATTGTTGATAGGCTGCCATAAATATTTTATACGTTCGTCACTTTTTTCGGGGATCGTCTAATGGTAGGACACCGCCCTTTGAAGGCGAGAATCGTGGTTCGAGTCCACGTCCCCGAGCATTAAGCCACTGCTTCTACGGGGAATACCTTCCAGACGGGAGGGCTCTCCTTCACGAAGAGCTCTAAAGCACGGTCCCTACCCTCTTTATCCCTAAAGACCGCAAACACGGTCGGCCCGCTACCACTCATCAAACTAGCGGCCGCCCCCCTTTTTAATAATTCCTTTTTGATCTCCCCCACCACCGGATGCCTCCTCAGAACTGTTTCTTCGAGGTCATTTTCCAGCAGCGGAAGTAAATCTTGCAAAGATCTAAAATGCCGCGGCAAGCTAGCAACCTTCCCACCCCCTGTCAACGGCGAATTGAGGGACTGGAAGATCTCTTTGGTAGAAACTGGAAACCCTGGATTTACTAGGATCATCGGCAGGTTGGGGAGTGGGTCAATCGGGCTTAACCGCTCACCGATTCCCTCGGCCCACTGCGGTCCCTCGGCCATAAAAAACGGAACATCGGCCCCCAGATTTTTGGCCAATAACTGCCAAGACTCACCCTCGACCGATTTTTTAAAAAGCATTCCCAATCCTTTTAAGACAGTCGCGGCATCGCTGCTCCCACCACCCAACCCGGCGGCGATCGGGATTTTTTTCTTGAGCCCTATCCGAACACCAGAACGGATGTCGGTCGCCTCAAAGAAACTCTTTGCCGCGCGAACAACGATATTCTCTGCCCCTTGAGGCAATTCGGCATTGTCCATCACCAGCTCGATCCCTTCTGGAATCATTTCAAGGGTAATTTCGTCTTCGAGGCTGATGCGGGTCATGATCATTGAAAGATCATGATAACCGTCCGACCGTTTTCCCAAAACCTTGAGCCGGAGGTTGATCTTTGCCGGTGCCTTGAGGGTGAGACTCTTCATTTTTCGCCCTTGATCGCTTCCAACTCATCGACTGTTACCAAATCCCTGTGTCGCCCCAATGCCTTTTTGCTTTTGATCAAATCATCAATGGAGATGAGAAAACATTTTCCTCCATACATTTCAATTTCGCTGGCATTTTTAAGAAGATCGTAAAAGCTGCCCACGGCCTCAACATTGGAAATGATGTCTAAGATGCCGAGATCCGTTTCCAGATATAAATTTTGAACCCCGTCCAAATCCCTCGGGTGTTCCATAAAAGAAAGTTTCTGTGGGGTCATACGATGCCTAGGATTTAACGGAGCCAAAACCTGACGTAATAAACTGATTTGCTCTGGTGATAAGGCAAGGCAAACATCGATATCGCGGGTGGTTTGGTTACAGCCATGCAGGACAGCCGCAAAACCGCCGACAAGAACAAAATCAAGAGGACTTTTAACGAGAAATTCGAAGAGTTTTTGAAGATTCTGCACGATGAGTCGATCTTATTTGTTTTAATTCTTCAATGCAATCCAATGTGTTTTGATGCCGTGCCACGCGTACTTCGTAAGAAGCCTTCAAGTTATCCCGGATGAGCCAAATATCAACTTCTTCCTTCAGTAATTGCTGATGCGATGATGGCGTGGCCTTCATACCAAGAATAGTAAAGAATTATCCAAAGAGAGGCAATCAAGAAATAATCTGCAAAAGATCTTTACGCAACATCCAAAAAGACATGGGTGACCCCCGGATTAAAGGGGGTGCGTTCAAAACTTTTGACATACGGGTAGCTCTTGAGCCACTGCGGCAGCTTTTCGGCAATCACGCCAAAACCGTGAATAATCTGCCCACTCGTCTCGCCATGATAGTAGAGCTGATCCACAAACCGCATCACCTCGGCCTCTGCCTCTTCCAACCGTAGACCATGGAGATCAAGTTCGGTTTTCATTCCTCCTAACCTACCGCAGAACTACTAAGACTGGCGAGTCCAAAATTGCGATGCTAGACAAACGTGGGGAGAGGGTTGTAGGGTGGATTGGCACCAGATTTTTTAAGGAGGAGAGATGCCCCGAGAAAAAATTAAAATGCCGACGCCAGAGGCGAACGGCTTTGTAAAAACTCTCAACAATATGGGGTTTATGACTTCTGTTTTAGACCCCTATTCGCAGGCCTTGGTTGATTTTGCCCCCCAAGCCCCTGGTCCTTTTTTGGAAATCGGGGCGGCTTACGGGGTCGCTTCACTCGCGGCACTTGAAAAGGGGTGCGAGGTGATTGCGAACGATATGGATGAACGCCACCTTGAAATTTTGTGGGACCGTGCCCCGAAAGAAGATCAAAAAAGGTTGACACTCAAGGCCGGTGCTTTTCCCGACGCGATCGATTTAAAACCAGGCAGCGTTGGAACCATCCTTGTTTGCAGAGTCCTTCATTTTTTCACCGGTCCGATGATTGAAAAATCACTAGACCGTATGTTCGATTGGTTGGCACCAGGCGGCAAAGTGGCCATTATCGCT
>JAUSKE010000011.1 GCA_030649435.1 Deltaproteobacteria bacterium | reverse complement strand
CCTGTCCTCGAGTAGACCTCTTGAAAATAAACGGTCCCCAAAAAACCGAGCTGTTGTTCATGAGCCATCTTGTTGAATTGTCTGGCCTCTTCTGTGCGTGTAGCGACCCGTTCAGCCTCAGCGAAGAGTGATTGGAACAACGGTGACCGTTCGTATCTCACCGCCTCAGAGACCTTGAGTGTCGCCCCCTCCGGAGTGGGGTAGAGTGTAAAGTTTGCGAGAGGTCCGCTTCGATCCTCCACCTGAACCAGCATGAAAGGTTTCCCTTCGGCGGTCGTTGTTGCTGTCAGCTGAAGACGAGCCCCTCGATCTTTTGTCTCCAGCTGCCAGAGAGCGTTTGAAGGAGCGGTGCCGTCAACAAGATTTCCGGCCAGATTGGTTAGCTCAGCATGAGTCATAGCGGCTGAAACAAACTGAACTGCGGGAGTCAGGTGCCCGAGCAGCTCTTCTCCAGAAAAGGTAAGCCCTCCAAGATCTATTGAGATTGGTCCCAAAGAGACTTGTTGGAACAGAGCAGCCACAATCCTTGTTCTGAGCTCTTCATCAGAGAAACGATTCTGCACAACCACCTGAAAGAGTTGGGGGAGGTCTAAATTAGTTCGTCTACCGTCTAATGTAAGGGTAAATTCTCTTTGAGGGTCAAAGGAGAGAGATTTTCCTTCATCTGTTCCAGCGACTGATTGGAGGTCTAGGATCAGACCCTCTAATCGGGGGTCAGAAGGGTCCAACCCTGATGCGGAGGCTAAGGCTTGGGTCAGATCCGAGCGGGCAATGGTAGAAACATCGGCCATGGTGCCATCATCGGCCTCCTGCCATAAAAGTAGCGTGGTTTTTTCGGTATCCTTTTCTCCCCCTAGACAAGCGGTTTCCCTTGCTATACTGTCCCCCGAAACGGAGGGATCATGACAAAAATCAGCCAGTTTTTTTCGCTCACCATCGCCTTGGGGCTGCTACTTTCTTTAGCGAGCTGCGGTCGGCAATACGCCAAGGGGAGCTACATTGCGCCAAACGAGGTTATTTTAAGAAGCGACAAGTTTGTGGAGTCAGACCTCCAGATGATCGCCGACAAACTGACCAAATCACTCTTGGAAGACAGTCAATTTGCAGGCGACTCGCATCCAACGGTCCTGATGAGCCTGATCACCAATTCGACCGACGAACATATTGATATGAAATCGCTCTCGGATAAAATCCGAACCGCCCTCTTTAAGGCAAAAAAATTCCGCTTCATCAATGAGAGCCTCCGGCAGGCGGTGAAAGAAGAGGTCGATTACGAAGGGGGAGCATTCGTCGACCAAAAGAGCGCCAAAAAGAGAGGGCGTCAATTGGGCGCCGATTATCTCGTCTCCGGAAACATCTCCACCATCAAACAGCCGGTTGGACGGCAAGAGATCGTTTACTATAAGGCAACACTCGAAATGACCGATCTCTCCACCAACATCATCGCCTGGACCGATGAAGTGGAGATCAAAAAGAAGTTCCGCAAACGGTTCACCGGATCCTAAAAATGAGGTTTCTGGTCGTCTTCGCCCTCATCTTCATCACCGGTTGTGGTGGTGGCTATGTCCGGCAATCGCGCAGCGCCCGCCATGCTTTTCAGAGGGGGGATTACGAAAAGGCACTCCAGTGGTACGGGAAACAAAAACCGCCTGCTCGTGACCGTCTTCTCTACCTCCTCGATCAAGGGGTCATCCTTCATACCGCCGGCCGGTTTCAGGAAAGCCTGAAAGTTTTTGAGGAGGCGATCAAACTCTCCAATGAGCTGAACGGACCGCGGCCTGTTTCCAAAACCGCCGCCATTATTGCCAATGACAACATGATCCCGTACCAGGGAGAACCTTTCGAACGACTGCTGATGAACCTCTTTCAGGTTTTGAACTACATCGGGATGGGTCAGGTCGATGAGGCGCTCGTCGAGGTCCGACGGATCAATACCCGTTTTTCGAACTACTTTAAGGATGAGGCGAAGGACTACCTTCGTAACGCCTTTGTCAGTTATGTTTCCGGCACCGTCTGGGAGGCGAATGGCAAACTGAACGATGCCTATATCGATTACAAAACCACTTATAAAAAAATCCCTGCGTTCCAGCCGTTAGTGCAAGATTTGCTCGGCGGTTCCACCCGTCTTGGTCTTCTCTACGACCAACAAAAGTGGCAAAAACTGTTCCGGCAATCCTACAAACCACTCCCTCCAAATCATGGCGAGGTGATTCTGCTGGTGCAAGAAGGGGTTGTCCCAGAGAAAAGATCGACTGAAGAAGAGGCTGGTCTTCAGATCCTGCCAGTACCAACCTATCCGAAACATCTGAGGACACCAGTCACCGTCACTATCCGGCAGGGCAAGGAAATAGTTGGTGAAACCGTTCCTCTGTATCGTGTGGATGAAGCGGCCAAGGCGACCCTCGCGGATCAAAAAGCGGGCATCATTGCCCGTGGAATAGCGCGACTTGCGGTCAAAGAGGGGGCGGCTGTCGCCGTCGGCACCAAGGTCGACAGAGACTTGGGGATCCTACTGGGCGTTCTTCTGCTGGCGACTAACCGCGCCGATCTTCGCTCCTGGTTGACACTCCCCCGCTCTCTGCAAGTCGCCCGCTTCTCTCTGCCGAAAGGGAGTTATGACCTCCAACTAGAATGGCGAGGCGGTTCCCTACTTCTCAAACAAGTCATCGTCGAAGACCACAAAAAAACCTTTGTGATCCGACGGATCTTTGACTAGATTGTTGCCGAAATGGTCCCGTATCTTGTCAAAAGACTACTCCTCATCATCCCCACTTTTTTTGGGATCACGCTCATCACTTTTTTGATCATCCAGCTCGCACCGGGAAACCCGGTATCGCTTAAAATCCAACAGCTGGGGGGAGAAGGGATTAGAAGCGAAACCATCTCCAAAGTGGTGATCGAACAGACAAAAAAACTGTACGGCCTCGATAAACCGCTCGGTGTCCAAT
>JAUSKE010000198.1 GCA_030649435.1 Deltaproteobacteria bacterium | reverse complement strand
ATCTGGGCCTGATTGATGCCAGGGAGTTCACTCTCGACAGGGTCTTCGATAGAAACAATATTTTTGTCGGCGGAATTAACCCGCGTGAGCCCTGCATAGAGTGTTGTCGATTTTCCGGAACCGGTCGGACCGGTCACGAGGAAAAGACCGTAATTTTTACCGATAAGATCGGCGAAGAGTTTTCGCTCTTTTTCGTTAAAACCGAGATCCTCAATATTGATCAGATTTTCCTTGGAGAGGAGACGGATGGCAACCTTCTCCCCTTTCATGGTCGGGTAGGTTGAAATTCGAAGATCGAGACGATTCCCCAAAAGATTAATCTGAATCCGCCCATCTTGAGGGATACGACGTTCCGCAATATCCAACCCTGCCATAATCTTGATCCGAGAAATAAGGGGGAGATGCATCTGGCGAGGAAGGGTTTCTCGCTCTTCTAGGAAGCCATCAATCCGGCAGCGAATACGGACCAAATCACGATACGGCTCGATATGGACATCGCTTGCTTTTTCGGTATAAGCACGGCTCAAAATCTTATTGACCGTGCTCACTATCTTGGGGCCAGAAGCGATTTCCTGAAGCCGTTCGGAGCTGGTTTCTAAGCTCTCTTCTGAACTGTTAAGGACTTCGAGTTCATGACCCTCTCTCTCGATACGACGTCCCACCTTTGGACTATTCCAAGCGGAATAATACCGATCAATCGCCTCCGTAATATCCCCCCTTGAGGAAAGAACCGGTTCGATCTCAGAACGAAGAGCGATTTTGAGATCATCCTTGGCGGCCAGGTCGAGGGGATTCGACATCGCCACCACAACACGCCCATTTTTCTCGGCCACCGGAAAAAGTGTATACCGTTTGGCCAAACTGATCGGCACGTTCTTGACTAATTCCAGATCAAGTTCGATACCCGCCAGCGAGAGATAAGGGATATTCAATTCCCGGCTCAGGAATTTAAGAATCTCCTCTTCCGTGACAAATTTTTTCTGGATCAGAATCTCGGCAAGATCAATCCCGAGATCTTCCTTGCTGACACGAGCCACCGCCAACTGCTCCAAGGTAATCAAGCCGGCGTGAATAAGCTTGTCACCCAAACCATCCAACACCTTATAGCAGGATGTCTGATCGGATATCATATAATAAACAACGTATTTTCAATTGTTTATTATACCTATTCTAAAGCATTAGGTCAAATTAGCTGTGGAGCCGGTGGTCCCTTTCATGATACCCTAGTGTTCTAATGGCAGGCACAACGGCCAGCTTCAAAGAGTTGCTTTCCTTGATGGAGGAGCGAAATGCTTCGGACCTGCACCTTGTTCCGGGCAGCCCCCCTCAACTCCGTATTGATGGTCATCTGGTCCCTATCGGGGACTTACCGCTGACCGGTGAAGCAATCAAAGAGCTTTGCATCCCACTACTCAATCCCCAGCAAAAAAAGGAGATGGAAACTGTCCAAGAACTTGATTTTGCGTTGAGTCCGAATAAGAGTTCGCGTCTTCGAGCAAACCTTTACCGGCATCAGGGAGAGCTCGCCGCTGCCTTTCGTCGCATCCCGATGCAGATCCCTCACATGGAAGAGCTTGGTCTCCCACCGATCGTCCAGAGCCTCATCACCAAACCGAGGGGTCTCATTCTCGTCACAGGCCCGACCGGCTCCGGAAAATCGACAACACTCGCTTCATTACTTCAGTCCATCAATGAAACTCGACATGATCATATTGTGACTATTGAAGACCCGATCGAATACCTGCACCCTCACAAGAAGTGCCTCGTCAGCCAGAGGGAGATCGGCAAGGACACTGTTGATTTTAAAACAGCACTCAAGTACGTCCTTCGCGAAGACCCCGACGTGATCCTGATTGGCGAAATGAGAGATTTAGAAACAATCTCGGCCGCCGTCACCATCGCCGAAACCGGACACCTTGTTTTTGCCACCCTGCATACAAATACCGCGGCTCAATCGATCAACCGCATGATTGATGTCTTTCCCCCTCACCAACAATCCCAAATCAGAACACAACTCTCTTTTCTGTTGGAAGCGGTTCTCACACAAACACTGGTCCCTAAAATTGGCGGTGGTCGTCTCCTTGCCATGGAAATCCTGATCCCGAATCCGGCCATACGGAATTTGATCCGAGAGGATAAAACACACCAGATCCCGGCAACGATGCAGATGGGACAGAGAACGACGGGGATGCAGACGATGAATCAGGCCCTATCTGAACTGGTCAAAAAGAATCTCATTTCGTCTGATGAGGCAATGGCCCGCGCGACAGATTTGGAAGAATTTAAAAAATTACTCAAAGGAACCACTGCCGCATAAGCGGTCCCCCCCTCAATCCCGACAAGGTCATCCGGCCAAGGAGGCAGTAGAAAGAACGAAAGGGATAAAATGACACCTAATCGTTTTAAAAATCGATACACCATAGGCCCTCCTACCCCTTATTGCTGCATTCTCCATGCCAAAAACAAACGAGGGGATAAAAGAGTAATCTATGGTTTTTACTTGATAATTACGAATATGGGTAAGAAGATACGGTTCTCAAAATGATACTATTTTATCAAATTGATAAAATAGTATCATTTTGAGAAGTATTAGAAGGAGGTTCCCAGCTCTAGAATGAGGATTCCATTGCGAATCTCTCTCCCGGTAATCGGGTCGACGAGGTGACCCACACGATCCCTGTTCAGCGCAAGAATGCCGTACCCTAAACGACCGGTCACCGGGAGATGATAGCCAACAACAAAATCTCCCCGGAGTTCGGCACCAACCCCCAAGAGAAATCGGTCAAAGAAGTCTGTCAGCCCTCCCGTTTTTTGATTATCATTCCAGGCATCACCGTAATCGGCAAAAAGTCCCAGATGGGCACTGTTCATAAAGAGGGGGGTCGTCGCAATCCCTCTTTGAATACGAAACAAGGGAACACGATACTCTGCTGAAACCACCATGGCCCGATCACGGGAGAAGGTCACTAAAGGGAGTCCCCTCAAGGTAAAAACACGACTCGACACCCCTGATAAAAGTCCTTCTCCAATAGACCCTCCCAAACCGAAGTTCCCTTGAACAAACTTTTTACCAAGGGCGATCCCGCCGGCCGATCGGAGCGCAATCACATGGTGCTGCCAGGGGAGCGGCAGGTAAAGACGCCCATCCCCCCAAAAGAGTTCTTGTTGCAGATTTGCATCGGCCCCCAGCAGTGGGTCGGTCACCATAAAGTTTGTGGAGATACGATACCCCTTCTCCACACTAATGGAGGCGGGGTAACTTTTCTGTGATGACCAGTTGTAGGCCAGATGAAGCCCGGCATAGTTCCCTTCACTGGGTGTCACCATCCCCACGGGGATCGTCGAAAAATTATCCCGGTTCTCAAAAAGATAGGTGAGCGAAACCTGCTGCGTCGCCGTCAGGGGGAGACGAACCCCACCATAACCCCGCAACCTCTGTTCAAAATAGTCACCGCCGACACCAAAGATGTTTCCATAGTTGACGGCATAACGGGTCGCCCCAGTAAACAAGGAAGGGGTCCAACGGTTGTACGAATAGCCAGCCCCGAATCCAGCAAAAGCGGCATCGGTACGGTAGGTCCCATTGGCAAACCAGAAGTGTCTTTCGAGCGGATCATTAGAACCAATCGCCGCGGTGGCAAAGAGCGCTCCATCCAGGAACAAGAGATTTGGTTGGAGGTAATGAGGGAGGAGGGAAGAACTTAAGGGAGAATATTTTTTAACGGGATAAGAGTTGGGAGCAGAAGTAGAAGAAGCAGGATTTTCTGGATTCTTAATCATTGGAGACACAAAAAGAGGAGCCCCCACCGGTATTTTCCGAATCTCATACCCTTTGCCGTTATAGTATTGAAAATAAACAGTCCCATCGGGCGAGACCGTCGACTCAAAAGCACCCGTGAGCACATTTGTTATTTTTTCTATTTTTTTGGTTTTGAGCGAGTACCGATAGAGGTTTGAGATCCCGCTCCGGTCTGATGAGAAGAAGAGATGCTGGCCATCCGAACTCCAGGCAGGGGAATTGTTTTGGGCATCATCGTCGGTCACCTGGAGAAAACTTTTTTGGGTGAGCTCAAAAATAACAATACTTCTCTTCGCATGCCACCACTCGACAACCGCCACCCGCTGCCCATCCGGTGAAAAACGGGGTGTATCGAATTGTCTCTCCTCTTCCCCCTCATAAAGAATCGAAATCTCTTTGGAGTCGAGGTCGATCGAGGCCAAAGAGGAGTGCCCCGTCTCCTGAAGGACGAAAACCAACCGTTTTCCGTCCGGCGAAAAATCAGGGTCCCTAGCCCTCTTTCCATCCGTGAGCGGTTCACTCTTCAGTGAGGAAAGATCCATGAGGTAGAGATCCTGAAAGGAAGAATACCGCTTAAAAATCCTCATCTCGGAAAAGGCAACTCGAGGTGAGAGCGGATCAAACCTCACTGCCGAGGGGTTGAATTTTCTCACCGACAGTTTTTTCTTTTCACCGGTTGCAAGATCTAAACTCATCAGAGCCGCCGGCCGATGGACCGAGGTCTCGAGGGTGATCAGCTGCTTGCCGTCCGGCGAAAGTGAAGGATGAAGGGTGGTCTCGGCACCGGTCACCACCAGCTCTCCCTCCTGCAGCCCCTCCTTTTCAAGAATTTCTTTTTGCCCCGCATACTTTTTCTCCAAACCCTCCTTCCACTCCCTCCAAAGGGTTTTGAAAGTTTTGCCATAAGAACGGTACGCCTTGCTCCCGAGCGAAAATAAAAGTGGGGAGGCCCCGTAGCGGTGAGAGAACTCGATCATCTTCTCCTTCCCATACCTGTCGCCCAAGTATTGCCAAAACTTAACCCCGTAGATGTACCCCGACAGATAGCCCGGCCAGTCGTACTGGGTGCCTGCCATCCGGTCCAGGTGGAGAAATTTTCCACGAAGAATGTCAGTCCGGACCAACATTTCGGCAAATGAGGAACGCCCGCGCCCGGCATTCGTCATCTCTGTCTCAAAAAAAGTGGCGATCCCTTCACTGACCCACATCGGCGTCAGGGCATTGGGGGAGACCATCTGTCCCAACAAAACCTTGGCCAGCTTCATGGGGTAGCCAACATCATTTAAATGAAGAATGTGGGTGTATTCGTGAAAGACTAACTCTCGGAGCCAGTTGTCGTAATGAGCGAGGGTGCTGCCAGCCAATGGAGAGACCACACGGAGAAGGATTTCATTGTAGGGGAGGACGGTGGCAAAGCCATTAGCGGCGTCGTTGTTGTCCATGACCACCACCTGGATCCGACCACGCAGCCAGAGACCAAATTTTTCCCCCAGTTTTTGATACGCCTCCTCCAGATAACCGGCCGCTTTTTGCGCTACTTTCTCCTCCCCCTCATAAAAGTGAAGTTTGAAATGATCGGTCTTGATCGTCGACCAGCGGGTGCTGGGATCGTAGGTCGCCGCGAAAGAAGTGGAGGCGAGGAGAGACAAAAAGAGGATTTTTGAAAACAACCGTCTCTCTCTTGGGTTCATGAAGTGGCTGGATCCTACCATCAAAATAGAGCCTTTACAACTCCCCCCTCTTGTCGCTAAGGTTTTGCCTCCCATGAGTTATACAAAAGGTCTTCAGTGCCGTGAATGCCACAACGAGTACCCGCAAGAGCCGATCCATGTCTGCGAATATTGCTTTGGACCGCTCGAAGTTGTCTACAACTACGAAAAAATTAAGAAGGACCTGACCCGAAAAGTGATTGAGGGGCGCGAACAGAATATGTGGCGCTACCGTGAGCTGCTCCCGATCGACGGGGAGCCAACGGTTGGCCGTCAGGTCGGATTCACCCCACTCATCAAGGCAACCCACCTGGCCCGTGCCCTGAAGGTTAAAGAGGTCTACCTCAAGAATGACGCTGTGAACTTCCCAACCCTTTCGTTTAAAGATCGTGTCGTTTCGGTCGCCCTCTCCAAGGCGAAAGAGTTTGGCTACAAGACGGTCGCTTGCGCCTCAACCGGAAACCTCGCCAACTCTGTTGCTGCCAATGCCGCCGCCGCTGGACTCGAAAGCTACATCTTCATCCCTCATGACCTTGAGCAGGGAAAAGTCCTGGGGACACTCGTCTTTGGAACACACCTGATCGGTATTCGAGGCAACTACGACGAAGTGAATCGTCTCTGTAGCGAGATTGCCGCCCGCCACCGTTGGGCCTTTGTGAATATCAATATCCGTCCTTATTACGCCGAAGGCTCAAAGAGTCTCTGCTACGAAGTCTTGGAACAGCTTGGCTGGAAGGCCCCTGATGCAATCGTCGCCCCAATGGCCGGCGGGTCTCTCATCACCAAGATCTCAAAGGCGATCCATGAATTTCATAAACTCGGCTTCATCCCCAGCCCCCACACCAAAATTTTTGGGGCCCAGGCAACCGGTTGTGCACCAATCACCACCGCCGTTAAAGAAGGTTGGAACCTCTTCAAGCCGGTTCGGCCAGATACGATTTGTAAGTCACTTGCCATCGGTAACCCGGCCGATGGTTTCTACGCGATGGGGGTGATGAGGGATTCGGGTGGCTGGGGGGAAGATGTGACCGATGAAGAGATTGTCGATGCGATCAAACTGCTGGCGGAGACGGAAGGGGTCTTTGCCGAAACCGCCGGTGGTGTCACCCTCGGCGTCGCCCAAAAACTGATCCACCAGGGGCGGATTAAAAAGAACGAGTCTCTCGTTCTTTGCATCACCGGTAACGGCCTTAAGACCCAAG
>JAUSKE010000195.1 GCA_030649435.1 Deltaproteobacteria bacterium | reverse complement strand
AAAAAGACATGGGTGACCCCCGGATTAAAGGGGGTGCGTTCAAAACTTTTGACATACGGGTAGCTCTTGAGCCACTGCGGCAGCTTTTCGGCAATCACGCCAAAACCGTGAATACTCTGCCCACTCGTCTCGCCGTGATAGTAGAGCTGATCCACAAACCGCATCACCTCGGCCTCTGCCTCTTCCAACCGTAAACCATGGAGATCAAGTTCGGTTTTCATTGCATCTAAGAAAATGAAAGACTTCCCTCTTGGGCATCGGCCTTGATGGTCGTTCCCTCTTTGTAGCGCCCTTCGAGAATCGCCATCGACAGGGGGTCTTGGAGGTATTTTTGTATGGCTCTTTTGAGCGGGCGGGCGCCGTAGTCGGGGTCGTACCCATGTTCCGCCAAAAACTTTTTGGCCTTATCGGTCAGTTCGAGCGACAGCTTTCTCTCCGCCAATAATTTCTTGAGATGACCGAGTTGGATCTCCACAATCTTTTCAATTTCTTTTTCAGCAAGCGGGTGAAAGATCACAATGCTGTCGACACGATTTAAAAATTCAGGGCGAAAGTGTTGCCGAAGGACCGTCATCACCTTTGATTCTGCCTCCTCTTCTTTTACTTTTTCCTGCCCGGTAAAAAGCTCACTCCCCAGATTACTCGTCATGATGATCACCGTATTTCTGAAATCAACGGTCCGCCCCTGACCATCAGTCAACCGGCCATCATCCAACACCTGTAATAAAATATTAAAAACATCGTGATGCGCCTTTTCAATCTCGTCCAAGAGAAGAACCGAATAGGGGCGCCTGCGGATCGCTTCTGTCAACTGCCCCCCCTCTTCGTAACCGACGTACCCCGGCGGGGCACCGATCAGGCGGGAGACGGTATGCTTTTCCATGTATTCGCTCATGTCGATCCGGATCATCGCGTTGTCGTCATCGAAGAGAAATTCAGCCAACGCCCGGGCGGTTTCGGTCTTGCCGACACCGGTCGGCCCCAAAAAGAGAAACGAACCGATCGGTTTTTTCGGATCAGAGAGTCCGGCGCGTGACCGCCTGACCGCCGCTGCCACTTTTTGCAGCGCCTCCTTCTGGCCGATCACTCGATGGCCGAGTCGCTCTTCCATCGCCACCAGCTTTTCGACCTCCCCTTCCAACATCCGGCTAACCGGAATACCGGTCCACTTGGCGACCACTTCCGCAACATCCTCCGCCTCGACCTCTTCCTTCAGCATCTTCTGCGATTTTTGTAACGTGGTGAGCTTTTCGTTTTCTTTTTCCAGTTTCTTTTGCAAGTCTGGCAACAGTCCGTATTTTAATTCTGCCGCCTTGCCTAAATCGGCAACCCGTTCCGCCCGTTCGATATCGGCCTTCGCCTGTTCGACCTTCCCCTTAACCTCGCGGATCTTGCCGATCGCCTCTTTTTCATTCTGCCAGTGGGCCTTGAGGGTCCGGCTCTCTTCTTTGAGCGTGGCCAGTTCCTTGTCGAGTTTACCGGTCCGTTCCTTCGAAGTTTTATCGGTCTCCTTTTTCAGCGCCTGCTTTTCAATTTCGAGCTGCGTGATTTTTCTCTCGATCGTGTCGATCTCGGTCGGGAGGCTGTCGATCTCGATCCGAAGCTTGGAGGCCGCTTCATCAATCAGGTCGATTGCTTTATCCGGCAGAAACCGACCGGTAATGTAACGATGCGAGAGTGTCGCCGCGGCAACGAGCGCCGCATCCTGGATCCGAACGCCGTGGTGGACCTCATATTTTTCTTTTAACCCTCGCAGAATCGCGATCGTATTTTCAACCGATGGCTCGCCGACAAAGACCGGTTGGAATCGCCGCTCGAGCGCCGCATCTTTTTCAATATGTTTTCGGTATTCATCCAACGTTGTCGCCCCAACACAGCGAAGTTCGCCACGGGCCAAGGCTGGTTTCAGCATATTGGAGGCATCGACTGCCCCTTCGGCAGCACCGGCACCGATCAGGGTATGCAGCTCGTCGATAAAAAGAATAATTTGCCCTGCCGCTTCAGAAATTTCTTTTAAAACCGCCTTCAAGCGATCTTCAAACTCGCCGCGATACTTCGCACCGGCCAACATCGCCCCAAGATCGAGCGAGATCAGCCGTTTGTCCTTCAACGTCTCCGGGATATCGCCGTTGACGATCCGTTGTGCGAGTCCTTCCACAATCGCCGTCTTGCCAACGCCCGGCTCCCCCATCAGAACCGGATTGTTTTTTGTCCGGCGTGAAAGAACCTGAATCACCCGACGAATCTCATCGTCACGTCCGATCACCGGATCCAACTTTCCGCGACGGGCCTGTTCGGTCAGGTCACGACCGTAGCGCGAGAGCGCCTGGTATTTATCCTCCGGATTCGGATCCGTCACCCGCTGCGAGCCACGGACCGACTGCAACGCCTTCATCAGGTTGTCGCGGCTAACGCCAGCCTCTTTCAAGATCTCCAACGCCTTGTTTCCCTTCACATCCAAAAGGGCGAGTAACAGGTGTTCGAGACTGATATATTCGTCTTTGAGCTTCTCTGCCTCCGCCCAGGCCTGATCCAAAACCTTGCGGGCAAGACTCGAAAGTCCGACCTGCGCACCGGAAACTTTCGGGAGTTTTAAAAGTGATGCCTCTATTTTTTTCTGAAGTGTTACTGGATCAATGCCAATTTTTTGGAGGAGCGAGGGGACGATCGAATCTGGGATTGTCAGCAGCGCACTTAAGAGATGTTCGGGTAAAAGCTCCGGATGCCCCTCTCTCTCGGCCTCTTGTTGGGCCTTAGCGAGCGCCTCTTGCGACTTGATAGTTAGACGATCGAGTCTCATCGTGTAAAAGCAAAAAAGAGAGTCGCTTCCTCCCGTTTGACAAAGAGACGAACGATCCCTTTTGCGGGAACGGCGCTCTTATATTCCTTCACACTGTTGACCTTGATCCCATTCACCTCAAGGATAAGATCACCACCGCGGAGCCCAACATTCGCCGCGACCCCTTCCGGATCGACACGAACGATAAAGACCCCTTTCTTTCCCTGGGAGAGGCCCAATTCAATCGCCTCTTCGGGGAGGATGTCCCGCACCGTCAGCCCCAGCGCCCCGCTTTCGCTCTCGGACTTGGCGATCTTCTCCCCCTCTTCCATCTCTTCCAGCTTCACCGTTGTTTCACTCGCCTTGCCATTACGGAGGTATTTCACCTGAGCTGATTTACCGATGGGGCATTTCGCCACAATCGCCGGCAACTCGTGGGACGCGCCGATCTCGTGACCATCGAAGTTGGTAATGATATCTCCCGATGCCAACCCTGCCTTTTCTGCCGGACTTTTAGAAAAAACGTTGGCCACGAGCGCCCCCTTTGGCTCCGCAAGGTTAAACGACTTGGCCAGCTCTGGCGTGATATCCTGAATACCAACCCCCAGCCAGGCGCGAGTGACTTTTCCTTTTTGGATCAGTTGCGGCACCAGATCCTTCGCCATGTTGATGGGGATCGCAAAACCGATCCCCTGACCGGAGGCAACAATCGCCGTATTAACACCGAGCACCTCGCCACTCGTGTTAAAGAGCGGGCCGCCGGAATTTCCAGGATTGATCGAGGCATCGGTCTGGATAAAATCGTCATACGGGCCGGCACCGATCACACGCCCCTTGGCCGAGACGATCCCGGCGGTCACGGTTTGTTCAAGACCAAACGGATTCCCGACCGCCACTACCCATTCTCCAATTTCAAGCCTGTCCGAATCCCCCAAGGTCACGAACGGTAGATCTTTCCCTTCGATCTTGATCACAGCCACATCGGTCTTTGGGTCGTTCCCAACCACCTTCGCCTTCAGCTTTCGTTTATCCCCAAGGGTCACGATGATTTCATCTGCCCCTTCAACGACATGGTTGTTGGTCAGGATATTCCCATCCTTGTTGATGATGAAACCGGTCCCCAAACTTTTTTGGGTCCCTTCACCCGGACCCTGGAAGAAACGATCGAAGAAATCCTCAAACGGGTCTTGGGGTCCAAAAGAACGTCCCCCCGGCCCGCGAGGCGAAGCCCCCTTTGGTCTCTTGAAGGTCTTGCTGGTACTGATGTTCACCACCGCCGGCTTCACCTTTTTGACAAGATCAACGAAGGATGGGAGTGAACCGAAGCTAAAGGCCGCCGATTGGATGTTCGCAGCCCCTCGGGTGGACCACCCTTCCGTGGTCGTTGGGAGCGGTGCCCCCTCACTAATAATCTGGGGGGCGTTGGGGGCGCTCCTCAAACGGCTGACCCAATCGAAACGAACGGCAATCAGAAGACCGATCGCCGTTGCCATCAGGGCAATCAGGGTAACTTTTTTGAGTTGGACTGTTTTGGCCATATTTGGGGGTAAACATACTGCAACAAGGCCGATTGTCAACCTCCCCTCAGCCGCCCCACCCTCTTGACAATGAAGGGGGGCAATCCTTATACTTCTAGAACTAGAAAGGGAGAACTGTATGAGTCGTAATCTGCCTGTTCCGCAAAATTCGCTAACCGCCTACATGGTTGAGGTGAACCGATTCCCCCTGCTTTCGCGGCAGGAGGAGTTCGACCTGGCCTCCCGTTACCAAAAGAGCGGCGATGTCGAGGCAGCGCATGCCCTCGTCACCTCCAACTTACGTTTCGTGATCAAGATCGCCTACGAATACGCCTCCTACGGTGCTCGTCTGGCCGACCTGGTTCAGGAGGGAAACATCGGCCTGATGACGGCGATCAAAAAGTTTGATCCGGATAAAGGGTTCCGCCTGATCTCTTACGCCGTCTGGTGGATCCGGGCGACCATTCAAAACTACATCCTCAAAACCTGGAGTCTGGTCAAGATCGGGACGACACGGGTCCAGAGAAAACTTTTTTCAAAGATGGACAAAGCGAAAAAGGCATTCTTGAGGGATTTCTCACTGGACACACCGATCAGTGACGACAGTCCGACCACCCATCTTGACCTCATTCCCTCTTCTGACAATCAGGAAGAATTGGTCGGCCGGGCCGAGCAAAGTAAAACCCTTAAAGTTCAAGTCGCCAAGGCACTCTCCCAGCTGAATGATCGCGAACGGGTGATCGCCGAAAAGCGGCTGATGAGTGATGAACCGATGACGCTTCAGGAGCTCGGCAACCTGTATGGTATCTCCCGCGAAAGGGCGAGACAGCTGGAAGAAAGAACCAAGGCCAAGCTCAAAGGTTTCTTTTCTCCCCTGGATGATTCACCCCTTGAATATTTGGTTTAATTCTCCTACCCTCCCTCCATGTTTCACCGACTGAGACGTTTTAGTTGGATTCTCCTCCTCTTTCCTTTTTTCATCAGTTGTTCCAAAAGACCACTCTTGGCCGGTAAAAAGGACCCCGTTTCGGCCAAATTGGAATGCGATGGTTACACCGCCAAAGAGGATTATGAGAAATCGACCAAATGTCATGAACTCCTCCGTAGCCGTTTTCCGGGGACACCCGAGGCGATTGAAGCGGAGATCGATATTGCCGACAACTCTTTTCGTCAAAAAGAATTTCTTGTCGCCGCTGAATCATACGCCGGTTTTATCAAGATCCACCCGGCTCATCCCCGCCTCGACTATGTTTACTACCGGACAGGCCTTTCGTACCTACGTGCTTCCCCAAAAGCGATCGACCGGAATCAGGAATACTTGGACGATTCGATCGCCTACCTGGATGGACTGCTCGGCCAGTTCCCCGGTAGTCCCTACCAAGCGGTCGCCCGCGAAAAGTGGGAAGAGGCCAGAGGGCGTGTTGGTCGGCGTCATTTCTACATCGGTCGGTTCTATTACAAGACTGGCGAGTATTTGGCCTCCCTTTCCCGTTTTGAGGAGGTCATCAAACGTTACGGCGACCTGAAGTTGGACGAAAAAGCCTTCTATTACCTCGGTCGCGCCTACCTGAAGCTCTCCGATAAGCAAAAGGCGCTGGAAACCCTGGAGGCGTTCGAAAAGAGATACCCCACAAGCCATTACAGAAAAAAGCTTGCGGCCCGGTTGGGGGTTAGCTAAAGGTAAAGTAACCATGGACTCAGCCACCAAAGAACTTTTTGAGATTGCCAAACAGTACTACGAGGCGAGGAATTACCCTAAGGCCGAACAGTATTTTCTCAAGGTCCTGCGGCATGGGAACAAATTTGCCGATGTGCTGAACATGCTCGGCGTGATTTACCACAACGACGGTCGCTTCGAAAATGCAATCGACTGTTTTAAAGAGGCGCTCGGGATCAATCCCAATTACACTGAAGCAACCTTGAATCTTTCGGTACTCTACAACGACCTCGGCCAATACAAAGAAGCAAAGGAACTTTACCAGCGGATCAACAAGAGAAAGAAGACGGCGGTCAATATTGATCCGGTCATGAAGGGAAAACTTTCCAACATGCATGCGGCGGTCGCGGATACTTATTCAGGGATCGGCCACTACAAAGAGGCGATCGGCGAATACCAACAGGCGCTCGCTTTGAACCCAACATTCATTGACATCAAGACGAAACTGGGGATTGCCTATCGCGAGAGTGGCGCGCTGAAGGAATCACTCGCCGAACTGACCGAGGCGGTCAAAATGGCGCCTCATTCCCTGATCGCCCGGATCCAACTGGGCGTCACGCTTCACTCTCTCAAGAAATCAAAAGAGGCAATCGATCAGTGGACAGAGGTTTTGAAGAAAGACACGGGCAACCCAACCGCCAAAATGTATTTGAAACTGGTAGAACTCTAGACCAAACTCTTCATCTTCTGGATCACTTCATTCACTGCCGACGGATTTGAACCACCCGCCTGGGCCATGTCAGGACGGCCACCGCCGGAGCCACCGACAATTGGGGCTAACTCCTTAATAATTTTTCCGGCGTCGTACTTGGTCGTCAGGTCTTTCGAGACACGAACGATGAGAGAAACTTTGCCATCACCCGCCCCCACAATCAGGGCGACTCCGGAGACAATTTTTGAAATCGATTTGTCAGAAAGGTCGCGCAACAGTTTGGCATCGGTGGAATCGGTTTGCAGCGTGAGTAGTTTGGTCCCGTTCAGCTCTTCAACTTTTTCTGAACCACCAGCCCCGCCTCCAGTCGCCGCCTGAAGTTTGTACTTCTCCACCTCTTTCTCCAATTTCTTCGTCTGCTCGACTAATCTTTCAATCTTCTCGGCAATCTCTGCGGGACTACTCTTTAAAAGCTGGGCGACCTGTGTGAGGTTCGATTCCAACTGCCGCAGGTAGGCAATCCCTTCCGAACCAACGACCGCCTCGATACGACGGGTGCCGGCGGCGACTGACGATTCATTCACGATCTTCAAGAGACCGATCTGGCCGGTCGCCCGCACATGGGTGCCACCACACAGTTCGGTCGAAAAATCCCCCATCTGACAGATCCGGACGATATCGCCATATTTGTCACCAAAGAAAGCGAGCGCGCCACGGGCAATCGCCTTGTCGTAGGCGAGAAATTCATGCATCACCGGCAGGTTGGCCCGAATCTTTTCGTTCGCGAGGTCTTCAATCTGCTGCAAACTCTTTTTGCCGACCGCTTCAAAGTGACTAAAATCAAACCGGAGCCGGTGTGGTGTCACGAGAGAACCGGACTGACGGACATGTTTCCCCAAAATCTGCCGGAGCGCCGCATGCAAAAGGTGCGTCGCCGAATGATGGCTCATCGAACCTTCACGATAAATCGGATCAACCGCCAACTGGACCGAATCCCCCTCTTGCAACGTCCCTTCAATCACCTTCGCCCGGTGGACAATGATCCCTTCGATCGGTTTTTGGGTATCGAGTACCTGAAGCTGGACATTTTTCATGGTGATCAACCCATGATCCCCAACCTGCCCTCCTCCTTCAGGATAAAAAGGAGTCTCTTCGGTGATCACCTCAACTTCGTCACCTGAAACAACTTTTGACGGAATGGTATCCCCCTGCAACAACGCCATGACGGGAGAAGTAGCCTGTAACTGCTCGTACCCAATAAAGTGGCTTCGCCACTCTTTTTGGAGGAGAGATTGATACACTGCCCCCGCTCCCTTTTCGCCGGACCCTTTCCAGGCCTTCTTTCCACGGCTCTTCTGCGCCTCCATCTCTTTTTCAAATCCTTCCCTATCGATAGCGAGACCTTTCTCCTCCGCAATCAGCTCCGTTAAGTCGATCGGAAAACCAAAGGTGTCATAAAGTTTAAAAACAACATCGCCGGGGAGACTCTTTTTCTTCCCCAACTTTTTAAATTCCTCTTCAATCAGCGTCAGCCCCCGTTCGAGCGTTTCAAGAAACCGTTCTTCTTCGCCAGCGATCACCTTCTTCACCACCTCCCGTTGTTCCACAATCTCCGGGTATGCCTTCCCCATTTCACGAACCACGACATCAGAGAGCTTGTAGAAGAACGGTTTCTTCTGACCCAACAGTTTGCCATGACGGATGGCGCGGCGGAGGATCCGGCGAAGGACGTAGCCCCGCCCCTCGTTGGAGGGCTGGATCCCGTCGGTGATTAAAAAAGTCGAGGCACGGATATGATCGCACAGAACCTGGATCGAAACATCGGTTTCAGGATCTTTGCCATATTTTTTGCCGGTCAGTTTTTCGACTTCCTGGATGAGTGGCATAAAAAGATCGCTGCCGTAATTGGAATGTTTCCCCTGAACCACACAGGCGAGTCGCTCCAGCCCCATGCCGGTATCAATCGATGGCTTCGGGAGCGGCGTGAGGGTTCCTTTTTCGTCACGGTTGTACTGCATGAAAACGAGATTCCAGATCTCCATGTACCGATCGCACTCGCAATTCACCATGCAACTCTTTTTGCCGCAGCCGTACTTTTCGCCATGGTCGTAATGAATCTCGGCGCAAGGACCGCAGGGGCCGGTCTCCCCCATCGACCAAAAATTTTCCTTGTCACCAAACTTCTTGATCCGTTCCGTCGGGATGCCGATCTCTTTTTTCCAGATCTCCGCCGCCTCATCGTCCTTTTCATAGACGGTGATCCAGAGTTTTTCCTTCGGGATCTTCATCTCACCGATCAAAAAATCCCAGGCAAGCCGACAAGCCTCTTTCTTAAAATAATCACCGAACGAAAAATTACCGAGCATCTCAAAGAAGGTGTGGTGCCGCGCAGTCCGACCAACATTTTCGAGGTCATTATGCTTGCCAGAGACCCTAAGACATTTTTGCGATGAGGTTGCCCGACTGTAGGGGCGTTTTTCCATCCCCAAGAAAACATTCTTGAACGGAACCATCCCGGCGTTGACAAAGTAGAGGGTCGGGTCCCCGACCGGGATTAGAGAGGCCGAGGCAACGCGGGTATGGCTCTGCCCTTCGAAATAACTCAAAAAACGTTCGCGGATCTCGGAGGAGTTCAAGCGGTTTAGACCCTCGCTTCAGCGACCGCTTTTTTCTTGCTCATTTCTGATTTGGGATCGATCTTGATCTCTGGCTTTTCCTTGGAAGATTCTTTAGATTCGCTCTTGCGCACAATCCCGAATTTTTCCAGGACCTGTTTTTCGAGGGAATGAACGATCTCTTTGTGTTCCTTCAGGTAGGCACAGGCGTTTTCTCTCCCCTGACCGATCCGTTCATCTTTATAGGAGTACCAGGTCCCGCTCTTCTCCACCAACCCTTGGGCCTCGGCCAAGTCTAAAACTTCCCCTTCGCGGGAGATCCCCTGACCATAGATGATGTCGAACTCCACTTCCTTAAAAGGAGGGGCGATCTTGTTCTTCACCACCTTCACCCGCGTCCGGTTCCCAATCACCTGATCGGCCTGTTTGATGGCGGCGATCCGACGGATGTCGAGACGAACGGAGGAATAAAATTTGAGTGCGTTCCCGCCGGTCGTTGTTTCGGGGTTCCCGTACATCACACCGATCTTCATCCGAATCTGATTGATAAAAATTAAAAGTGTCTTGGATTTGGAAACAGAGCCGGTCAGTTTGCGCAACGCCTGGCTCATCAGTCTCGCCTGCGACCCCATCTGCATATCCCCCATATCCCCTTCAATCTCTGATCGGGGAACAAGGGCCGCCACGGAATCGATCACAATCACATCCACCGCCGCACTCCGAACCAACATTTCACAAATCTCGAGCGCCTGCTCGCCGGTATCCGGCTGGCTGATCAAAAGGTCGTCCGTCCTGACCCCCAGTTTTCGGGCATAGGTGACATCCAACGCATGTTCGGCATCGATGAAGGCAGTGACTCCCCCTTTTTTCTGGGCGGAGGCGACCACATGGAGCGAAAGAGTTGTTTTGCCGGACGATTCTGGTCCAAAGATTTCAACGACACGACCACGGGGCAGGCCGCCGATCCCCAACGCCAGATCGAGTCCGAGGGAACCGGTCGAAACCGCCTCAACCTCAACACCCAACGACTCGTTCTTGCCGAGCCGCATGATCGATCCCTTGCCGTACTGTTTTTCAATGCTGCTGATCGCGGTTTGGAGCGCCTTCTCTTTGTTGGTCGATTCCGGTGGTGTCTGCATGGTGTGTCCCTCTGTTGTCGGGCGACGCTCCCCGTTGGCCCAGGTTAGTAAAAAAGTATGAATTTTTGTATATCCGCGATCCGGGGGTGTCAACTTACTTTTAAAAGATGCCGCCGCAATAGATCCAACGCCATGAAGGCCGCAACCCGCTTGAACCAGTCCCGATGGGTCGGGAAGTGAAACTCCTTTGTCTCCGTCCCTTCCGGCGTTGAAAGGCCGATAAAAACAGTTCCTACCGGTTTCTCGGCGGAGCCCCCTTCAGGACCGGCAATGCCGGTGATACCAATGCCGTAAGTCGCCCCACTCGATTTTCGGATCCCGATCGCCATCGCCGACGCTACCTCGGAGCTAACCGCCCCAAAGGTCTGGATCAACGCCGGAGGGACTTTTAAAAGGTCGCTCTTTGATTCGTTACTGTAGCTGACCACGCCGCGCTCAAAATAATTAGAGCTTCCTGGAACATCGGTGATGAGACTCGCTAGAAAACCGCCCGTACAGGACTCCGCCACCGCCACTGTTTTTTTCTTCGCAGCCAATAATTGGCCAACCACCGCGGCAAACGACTCTTCTCCCTCTCCATAGACAATAACCCCTAACCGTTTGCGGATCTCCTTCTCAACCTCTTCGACCCGTTTGGCAATCGTTGTGGTTGTTTTTCCCCAGGCCGAGATTTTTAGCAGAATCTCCGGAAAAGAAACACGATAGGCGAGATCGATCCCCGTCAAATTGATCCCCTCCAGCTCTTGGCCGATCGTCGCCTCCGGCTTGCCAAAGCAGCGCAAAACCTTTTGGACAAATTTTCGCTTCTCTTTGTCGTTTTTCTCAATCCAGGGGAAGATGGTTTCCTGAAACTGCTCCTTCATCTCGCGGGGGACCCCCGGCACAAAAAAGAACTCCGTCTTTTTAAAAGTGAGCTGACATCCGGGCGCTGTCCCGACGCTGTTCGAAATCATCGTTGATCCCTTAGGGAGGAGCGCCTGTTTCTTATTGTTCGGGGTCATTACCCGGCCGATCTTCTGAAAACGTTCTTCGATCATCCGCAATGCAGTCGGTTGAAGGATGAGTGGCAGGCCAAACGCCTTGGCGGCGACTTCCAAAGTGATATCATCCGTCGTTGGCCCAAGCCCTCCGGTAACTAAGGCGACATCGGAGCGACCGACTGCAGCGAGGAGTGCTTTGGTAATATCTTCCGGTTCGTCCCGCACCGAACTATGCCAATGCAATTGGTAGCCAGCCGACCAGAGTTTTTCCCCGAGCCAGGCGAAGTTGGTGTCGACAATATTTCCGGAGAGGATCTCGTCACCGATCGTGATCACTTCGATCTTCATGAGGCAAAGGCGAAAAGTCTCAGGGCCAGGTTGGCCATAATGCCAGCCCCGACATCATCCATCACTACCCCCCACCCACCAGAGAGATTTTCTAATCGTCTTAAGGGGAATGGTTTGAAAATATCAAAGAGTCGGAAAAAAAGAAACCCGAGCAACAGATTTTTGAAGTCCCACGGGAGAAAAGAGAGGGCGATCATCATCCCGACCACTTCGTCGATGACGATCTTTGAGGAATCCTTGTCTTCAAAAAGTTCTTCCGCCTGATCGGCGATAAAGACAGAAACTAAAATAAAAGTGAGGAGCGTGAAGCCATATAAAAATGGCGGAAGGTTCTTAAGCCAAAAGAAGAGAAGAACCCCCCAGAGGCTGCCGATCGTGCCGGGGGAAGGGAGGTAACCAACACCAAGACCGCTTGAAAGCAGAAGGATCAGTTTTTTCATGAAGGGGACGGTACCATTTTCCCTTGAAATGAGAAACAGTTTTCTGTACCACCGTTCGGGATAGTGAGCGAGTATTGTCTGGATCGGATTGACTCCGTCCAGACAAACGGAGCGAACGATGCAATCTCGACTTAACAGATGGGGGGTTCGGGGGGAGAGCGGTATCTCCACCTGACTACATACACATGACACTCAAAGACAAGGTGGCGGTGGTTACCGGTGGCGGTCAGGGGATCGGCCGAGCCATCTGTGAAAAGCTGGCGCTCGAAGGGGCAAAGGTGGCAATCTTCGAGCTGAATAGCGACACCGGCAACGCGACCGTAAGCGTCGTTGAGAAGGGAAGAGCACTCTTTTTCAAAACGGATTGCACCAAGAAAGGCGATATCGAATCCTCGGTTTCTCAGGTTGTCAAACAGTGGGGCAAGATCGATATCCTGGTGAACAACATCGGCTGGTCGCTCGATAGCTTCTTCGTCGAAGAGGATGAGGCGTACTGGGATAAAGTTCTCGCGATCAGCCTCAAGGCGCCGATCCTCGTGGCTCATGCCTGTCTGAAAGAACTTTCCAAACAAAAAGGGGGAAAGATTGTGAACATCGCCTCCGATGCCGGACGGGTCGGCCAACTCCGTGGGGTCGTCTACTCCGCCGCCAAGGGGGGGATCATCGCCTTCACCAAGGCACTCGCCCGCGAAGTGGCCCGTTACCAACTGAGTGTGAATTGCATCTGCCCCGGCCCAACCGACACCCAACTTTATAAGGATTGCATCCCAGATAAACTCCGAGACCAGTTCGTCAACATCATCCCCTTCAAACGGATCGCCCAACCGTCGGAGATTGCCGAAGCAGTTTCTTTCTTCGCCTCCCCCGCCGCGGACTACATCACCGGTCAGGTGTTGTCGGTTTCGGGCGGACTCACAATGGCTGGTTAATTTTTCTTTCTGGAAACAACCGTGTAGGCCGAAAAGGCCAAGGCGATTTTCAGAAAATCGCCTAAAATAAAGGGATAAAAACCAAGGGCCAAGGTTTTGCTCCAGTCAGCATGGAGGAAGAGTTTTAGCCAAAGAAGCCCAGGGATAAAAACAATCTTCGCCGCAACAACAAAAAGCAGAAGCTGCTGCCACCGCTTTGGGCAATGATCGAGACCAAAACCCAAAACCGCCGTCATCAGGACAAAACCGACGAGATACCCGCCCGTTGGCCCTAGAAGATAACTCCATCCCCCAATGCCAGCAGCGAAAAACGGGAGGCCCAACCCTCCAAAGAGGAGATACAGCCCGATCATCTCCAACGAATAATATCTTTTTAGAAGAGAGGCGCCGAACAGGATGAAAAGGGACTGACAGGTGATCGGCACCGGCGTGAACGGGAGGTAGACCCGGAGCGAGGCCCCAAGGCCGATCGCCAGTGCAAAAAAGAGGGCGCCGGCATGCCTTGAAACGACGATCCGTCGTGTCCCAGTTACAGCGATTTGACGAAGGGTCATTCCATCCCTGTAACTTAGGACCTGCCCCTTTGTCAATTTTCCCCTTTCACACCAGTTTGGGGTCTCAGGTCCCCCTTACCAGCCAAGCCCCTAAAATTCCCTTTTCGCTAGTCATAAAAAACTAAACTATATCAATATATTAGCAGCTAATTAGAATTATCAAAGCCGAGCCTCTTGGCACAATAATTGCTCTTCTATCAAGGTGATATGTCCACCATCCGAAATTCAGCCCCCCAAGGATTCCTTCGACGCCTCTTGAATGGGATCTCCCCAGAGTCGACAGGGAACGAACCGCCACCGACCACCTCAAACTCCCTCGGGTGTAACACCCTCGGGCATATGGCACGACAGACCCGTTCGATCGATCGTTTTGAGATGATCTCAAGCCCCTCAGACAAGAAAAATTCTGAAAACCAGGTCCCGGATAATCATCTCGTCGCCTACCTCGATCAGGTCAAGTAGGGCGTGATTAATCACGCCCCGACGAAATTTCCCCTTGCCACCCCTCCACATCCCATGATAGACGCCACTCCCTTATGAAAGAGAAAATCCATCCCGCTTATTACGATGTGAAGATCGTCTGCGGCTGCGGCAACATCATTGAGACCGCCTCGACCTCGAAAGAGACCTCGATTGCGATTTGTTCCAAGTGCCACCCCTTCTTTACCGGCAAACATAAGCTGATCGACACCGCCGGTCGTGTCGAACGGTTTCAAAAGCGTTACGCCAAAAAAACAACCAATTAACGTAGGGGCAGACCCCTGTGTCTGCCCTACTCATTGAAAAGGGCGATCACAGGGGATCGCCCCTACAAATATGTTCCAGAAACTGGACGAGGTGGAGAAGAGGTACGAGTCTCTCGAGACGCAACTGTCCGACCCTCGTGTCACGCAGGACCCCACCCACTACCGAAAGCTTTCCAAAGAACATTCCGACCTAAAACCGCTCATCGGGACCTACCGACACCTGAAGAAGGTCGAAGCTGAGATCGAAGAGAACAAAGAGCTCCTCAAGGAAAAAGATGAGGAGATGCGGAAGATGGCGAAGGATGAATTGACCCGCCTTCAAAACGAAAAAACAGTTTTGGAGGGGCAACTAAAAATCCTCCTCCTGCCGAAGGACCCAAACGACGACAAAAATATCCTGTTAGAGATTCGCGCTGGCACGGGGGGGGAAGAAGCGGCACTCTTTGCCGCCGACCTCTATCGGATGTACAGCAAATATGCCGAAACCCGCGGGTGGCGTGTCGAAGTGATGGACCTGAATCCAACCGGTATCGGTGGTTTTAAAGAGGTGATCGTGCTGATTGCCGGCACCAATGTTTACAGCGATCTCAAATATGAAAGCGGCATCCACCGTGTGCAGCGGGTTCCAAAAACGGAGGCCTCCGGACGGATCCACACCTCGGCGGTCACGGTTGTTGTCTTGCCAGAGGCGGATGATCTGGACGTTCAAGTCGATGAAAAAGATTTACAGATTGATGTCTTTCGGGCCTCGGGGCCAGGGGGACAAGGGGTTAACACCACCGACTCCGCCGTCAGGCTCACCCACAGACCTTCGGGACTGGTCGTCGTCTGCCGGGATGAACGATCACAAATCAAAAACCGCGCGAAGGCGATGAAGATTCTAAAGTCGCGCCTGCTCGAGGCTGAACAGAAGCGACAGCAAGAGGCAGAAACAAAGGCCCGCAAATCGATGATCGGCTCCGGCGACCGGAGTGAAAAAATCCGAACCTACAATTTCCCTCAAAATCGCCTGACCGACCACCGGATTGGACTGACCCTTCACCAACTGGATCATGTGTTGGAAGGACACTTAGAAGAGATCATCCCTCCGTTGAGAAATTTTTTCCAGGCCGAGGCGTTGCAAGCGGCACAAGAATAAGATGAGCCAGGACTGGACCATCCTCTCGCTACTCCAGTGGACCACTTCTTTCTTCGAAAAAAAAGAAATCCCGAACCCCCGCCTCGATGCTGAACTGCTCCTGGCTTCTGTCTTGGGTCTAAAGAGAATCGACCTCTACACCGGTCACGACAAAAAAATTCCCGAAGAAAAATTAGCCCCGTTCAAAGAGCTGATCCAGCGCCGTGCCCAGCGGGAACCGTTGCAATATATTTTGGGAGAGACCGAATTTTGGGGGCTCAAGATCCAAGTCGACCGATCGGTCCTGATCCCACGGCCGGAGACGGAGTTGTTGGTGGAGGAGGCGTTAAAAACTTCTTCGGTCAACATTCTTGATATTGGAACTGGCTCAGGGTGTATCTCTATCGCACTCGCCAAAAATCTCCCCCAAGCAAAAATTACCGCGACCGATATTTCCCCCGAGGCATTAACGCTTGCCCGCCGGAATGCCAAGAATAACGGCGTCGAGGCCCAAATTGAATTCATTAAGGCCGATCTTTTTCCGGAACCATCCCTCTACGACTTGATTGTCTCCAACCCTCCTTATATTGCTGATTCGGAATGGCCAACACTGCAGGCGGAGGTTCGTGACTATGAACCACGCGGGGCACTCATTGCCGGACCGACTGGGATTGAAGTCTACCAGAGGATTTTCAAAGAAGCGTCTCGCTATTTGAAGAAACCGGGGACGCTCTTGCTCGAGATCGGCGAAGGACAAAGAGGGCCACTTGAAAAAGAGATCCGGACTTTTTCTCCCCCCTCCTTTATAAAGGACTACAACGGCATCGACAGGATCCTCATTGTTTGTCTTTAGGGGCTCACGTCGCCCCCTCCACTGGCTAAGCCAGATGGAGCCTCCCCCTCTCAGGCCCTTTGGGCCTTATAATTTTTTTGAGCGTTGACCGTTCTCTTCCCCTCTGCTAATTCTCCGGCAACATGGACAAAATTATTATTCAGGGGGGGCGCCGGCTCAAAGGGACTGTACAGGTCAGTGGTGCAAAAAATGCGGCGCTGCCGATCCTCTTCTCCTCCATCCTCACTGAAGGGTGGAACGAATTCGAAAATATCCCAGAGCTTCGTGACATCCGGACCACCTGCCGCCTGTTGGAAAAATTAGGCCTTGATGTCGATCCGAAAAAGAACGGACGGGTCTCGGTCTCCTCCAACGGGATGCGCAGTTTTACCGCCACCTACGACCTCGTCAAAACGATGCGTGCCTCGGTACTCGTCATGGGGCCGCTCCTCGCGCGGGTGAAGAAGGCCAAGGTCTCTCTCCCCGGTGGCTGTGCGATCGGTGCACGACCGATCAACCTACATCTCAAGGCGTTTGAGCAGATGGGGGCCAAAATTCAGATTGAACAAGGGTACGTCATCGCCCGAGCCAAAAAACTCCATGGGGCCAAAATTCATTTTGACACCGTCACCGTCACCGGCACCGAAAATGTGATGATGGCCGCTGCGCTCGCCGATGGAGAAACGATTTTGGAAAACGCCGCCCAAGAACCGGAGGTCGTTGACCTCGCAAACGCCTTAAACAAGATGGGGGCACGTGTCTTTGGGGCCGGCACCGGCACCATCACCGTGGAAGGGGTCGATGAATTAAAAGGGACAACCCATCGGGTGATCGCCGACCGGATCGAGGCAGGGACTTTTTTGATCGCCGCCGCCATGACCGGAGGGGATGTTTGGGTAGAAGGGATCGAACCGCTGATGCTAGAAGCGCTGATCTCCAAACTCCGTGAGGCTGGGGTCAAGATCAGCGAAGAAGAACACCGGATCCACCTCACCGCCGACCTCCCTCTCATGGCCTCTGATGTCATCACCGCCCCCTACCCCGGTTTTGCCACAGACTTTCAGGCGCAGTTCATGGCCTTGATGACGACCGCCACCGGAACGAGCGTGATCACTGAAAATATTTTTGAAAACCGTTTCCTTCAGGC
>JAUSKE010000001.1 GCA_030649435.1 Deltaproteobacteria bacterium | reverse complement strand
GGCGGCCCTTCCGGTCAGGCGGGATCCCTCCGACACGCCATTGCCAAGGGTTTGCTGGCGATGAATGCCGATTATCGAAAGCCCCTTAAAACAGCCGGGTTACTGACCCGGGATTCCCGCATTGTCGAGAGCAAGAAGTATGGCCGACACAAGGCCCGCCGCGGTAATCAATGGACCAAACGATAATACAATGTTGAAGGTCTGTATCCTAGGAGCGACCGGTTACACCGGGCTCGAGCTCGTCCGTCTCCTCTCCGATCACCCACAAGTTGAAATCAAGGCGCTGACTTCGGAGAAGCAGGCCGGCAAGAATTTTCCTGAAGTCTTCCCCGGTTTTCAGGGGATCTGTGACCTGAAATTGCAGCCGTTGCAATCAACCAAGCTCGCCAAAGAGGCGAACTTTATTTTTAGTTGCCTTCCCCACAAGGAATCGATGGCGATTGTCCCTGCCTTTTTAGAAAAGGGGTGTCGGGTGGTTGATCTCTCCGCCGATTTTCGACTTCACTCTTCAAAAACTTATGGGGAATGGTACGAGCCACACAAGGCCCCGGAGCTTTTGAAAGAGGCGGTCTATGGCCTCCCCGAAGTTCATCGCGAAGCGATCAAGAAAACTTCTTTAGTCGGCAACCCTGGTTGTTACCCAACCGCCTCCCTTCTGGCCCTCCTCCCACTCATCCAAGGAAGACTGGTGAGCCCGGATGGGATTGTTTGCGATGCCAAATCAGGGATCTCCGGTGCCGGAAGGTCCCCTGCCCTGGAATCACTCTTTTGTGAGGTGAACGACTCCGTCACCGCCTACAAACTGACCACCCACCGCCACACACCGGAGATTGAGCAAGAGCTCTCAAAAGCGGTCGGTCGGGAGGTCAAAATTACCTTCACACCGCACCTGATCCCGATGGACCGCGGTCTTTTGGTGACCGCTTATGCCCACGCCTTACGAAAGGTGGAGACCAAAGACTTAATCCAGCTCTTTAAAAACCACTATAAAAAGGAGCCATTTGTCGTCATCTATCCGGAAGGGACAATCCCTTCGACAAAGTCGGTTCGTGGGACGAATTTTTGCCATATCGGCCTTGCCTTCAACGAAAGAACGAATCAAATCATCGTGGTTTCGGCAATCGACAACCTTGTTAAGGGGGCTTCAGGCCAAGCGGTTCAAAACATGAATCTGATGTGTGGTTTCCCTGAAAAAACAGGGCTTGAAAAGTCCCCCCTCCAGCCTTAGACTCCCCAAAAGAAGGAGAACTAAAAGAAAGTACGCAACCTATTTTTGGGGGCTCCGAAGATCGAGTCAGCTAAAGGGGGAATCGTGGAACGTCGATCGAGTGAGCGATGGGCAGTCACACCTGAGCACAGAGTGGAGGCGTCACTCATCCTCGAAGGAAATTCCCTCCTCGATAAAGGTCCCTTCACCCAACTTGAAATTCCGGTACAACCAACCAACTTAAGTCTCGGAGGGATCGGTCTTGCCTTTTCAGTCCCTCTGGATCTTCCCAAAATCACCTTTCAAAGCTGCCTTATCCTCCTTCGAAAACAGAAAGCCTCACCCACTCCTGAGATCAGGATTCCGGCACATGTCGCTTATTTTGATCAGGGGGTCAGCCGGATGGGACTCGCCCGGATGGGGCTCGCCTTTGACCAGCTGAATCCAGAACAATCCAGTTTTATTGAGAGTCTGAGAGAAGAATCGCTTTAAGCTGATTTTCTGGAGCGGAGCCTGAGGGCGACCAGAAGCATCAGGGTCAAGCTACCCAAGAAGAGGAAACCTCTCGCACCGTTGGCCGAGGCCTCTTCGGAAACAGGGATCACACTCATCCCGCAGCCAGTGGGCAAGCCGACCGCCTCTTCCCTAAATTCTTTGTCCGGACGACCATATGTCGTCGGTGAAATGGGGCTGGTCTCTCCCTTGTCCAACACACAGTTGGCGTTCAAATCTTCGGCACCATCGGAAAGCCCATCGCCATCCGAGTCGGCATTTCGGGAATCCGGCTCTAAGGCGTCATGGACACCATTGTGATTACAATCCTCGGCACCATCAGGCAGACCGTCGTAGTCAGAATCAGGTAAATAGGCGCAGCTGACTTCATTTTTGTCGCAAAGCCCGTTGTGATTCAGGTCCTCAACCTTATCCAGATTCTTATCACCATCGGAGTCCTGAAGCAGAGGGCTCGATTCATCGGCATCCACACGACCGTTATGATTTCTGTCTTCTATACCGTCCGCGATTTCATCACCATCGCTATCCTTATTTCTCGGATCGGTCTCGTTCTTATCCACAACACCGTTCTTATTGGCATCTTCGACGCCATCCAAGAGCTCATCCTCGTCGCCATCCGGATTAAACCGATCCATTTCGCTATTGCTACCGCCTGTTTCGGGGAGACAATTGTTGTTTTTATCTTCAACCTTGTCCACCGCACCATCGCGATCACTGTCTTTAAGATCGGGGATCGGTAGGCCTGGCACGCACTGCTCACGAGCACAGGTCATTTCTTCAGGCGTTGTAGGAACCCCCTGTTCAAATTCATCAGGTGAGATCGCAGGGGCGCCGGCACTATTACAACCATCAAATCGGTCGATGATCCCATCGCCATCGGTATCGGAGTTTGTCGGGTCGGTTTCACCCTGCTCCACGATACAGTTGTCGTTCGGGTCTTCTTCCCAATCTTTTAAACCATCTCTGTCGGTATCCCGGTTTGGGTCGGTCACTCTTAAATTTTGGCGTGCTCGGCACTGTCCAGTGCAACTATTGGTCGCATCGGTGGGGCAGAGGTCTTGACTATCGATCTGTCCATCCCCATCGGTATCGTCATTGAAGGGGTTCAACTCCCCAACACCGGCGATCATTTCCTCATAGATACAATTGCTGTTCCAGTCTTCCTGCCAGTCAAAGAGACCGTCACCGTCGGAATCAACTTGGGAGAGATAAGGATCATTCTGGAGCAATTGCCCCGCCCGGCAGACATAACGGCAACTGGTGCTAAGGTTGTTGCGACAATCGGCCATCTCCTGCAGGTCATTGATCGTGTCACCATCGGTGTCGGCTCTATTGGGGCTCGATTCGCCTAAGGCATCGACAAAACCGTTGCCGTTTCTA
>JAUSKE010000192.1 GCA_030649435.1 Deltaproteobacteria bacterium | reverse complement strand
CATTGACGATGCCGGTGTCGAGACCGGCCTGAACGGCATGATGGAGAAAAACAGAGTTCAAGACGCGTCGGGCGGCCCGGCCGAGACCGAAGGAAACATTCGAGACCCCCAAGGTTGTTAGGACCCCAGGAAGATTTTTTTTGATGAGGCGGATCCCTTCCAGTGTTTCGACGGCGGAGTTTCTAAATTCTTCGTCACCGGTCGCGAGTGTAAAGACGAGGGCATCAAAAATTAGGTCCTCCGACCGGATTTGATAGTGAGAGGTGACGTAGTCATGGATTTTTTTGGCCACCATTAATTTTGTCTCGGCCGTCTTCGCCATCCCTCCTGAATCACGGTCGATGGTAAGCGCCACCACGGCAGCGCCATGTTCTTCGACAAGAGGGCAGACCGCATGGATCCGTTCCAGACCGTTTTCCATATTGATCGAATTGACGATCGGGCGTCCTCCGTAGATTTTGAGTGCCTTCTCGAGAACGACCGCATCGGTCGAGTCAAAGACGAGCGGCGCCTCCACCTGTTGGGCCAGCTTTTTGGTCAGAAGCCTCATCTGTTCCGCTTCGTCGCTCCGTTCCGTGAGGGCCAGACAAAGATCCAAGAGGTGGGCCCCTTCATCCGCCTGTTTACGGCCGATTTGGCAGATCGATTCAAAGTCATCAACCAAGAGCAGCTCCTTCATCTTCCGCGAACCTTGGGCGTTGAGACGCTCGCCGATCAAGGTCGGGGCGGGCTGCTGACGCAGGGCAGTTCGTTTCATCGTGCTTGCGAGGTGAGGGATAGGCGTTACGATTCGTTTCTTTCTTTGTTTCCCTTGTAAGGCCTCGACGACCGCCTTCAGGTGTTCCGGTGTCGTGCCGCAACAACCGCCGACAATCTCAATCCCAAAATGGGTAACGAATTCTTCCAAACTCTTGGCGAGTCCATCAGGGTCGAGCGGGTAGAACGCCTGCCCATCTTTGTTCAATGGGATTCCGGCATTCGGTATAATCGAAATCGGTTTTCGAGAATTTTCGGAGAGAAAGCGAACGGAGTCCCGCATTTCCTGTGGGCCGGTTGAGCAGTTGATCCCAATCACATCCACTCGGAGTCCTTCTAAAATTGTCATTGCCGCACCGATGTCGGTGCCGAGCAACATCCGGCCGGTCGGGTCGAGTGTGACTTGCACCTGTATCGGGACTGACTTTCCGGATTCTTTAAAATAACGGCGAAAACCATTGATCCCCGCCTTCACTTCAAGAATATCTTGGGATGTTTCGATCAGGAGGAGATCAGAACCTCCCTCCACAAGCCCCTTCGCCTGTTCGGCAAAGATGGCGACCAGTTCGTCGTAGGTAATCTTGCCAAGCGAGGGGTCATCGGTCGAAGGGAGCATCCCGGTTGGGCCGATCGAGCCAGCCACAAACCGTGGCTTCGCTTTTGTTGAAAATTGATCAGCCACTTTTCGGGCGAGCTGGGCTGCTGTAAAGTTAAATTCATAGACCCGGTCAGGAACGTCATACTCACCCAGTTTCAGGCGTGACGAACCGAAGCTGTTGGTTTCGAGGACATCGCAGCCGACCTCCAAAAATGAGGCATGGATCGTTTCGATGACATCCGGTTTGCTGAAGAGCAGGTTTTCATTCCACCCCTCGCGCCCCCCGAAATCCTCTTTGGTCAGCCGTTGGGATGGGTCGACCGAGAGTTGGCGCGTCTGGATGTTGGTCCCCATCGCTCCATCGAAGACCAGGACCCGTTCCTTCAGGATTTCTAGATAGCGGCTCATGAGGGGGGTACCCTAACAAAAGGGGGGAAAAGCGCAAGTGTGACAGGGGGTGATTGACGCAGGCCAGAAAGCTGTCTAGACTCCGTCGACCCTATGATCCAGACGATCCAATCTTGCCTGATGCTCTTTCTCTGTGGTCTCTACACGGCGCTGCTTATTCTATTAATGATACCACGACGGGGACGAGAAAAATCATCGACTGTTTACCCACCACTCTCGATCCTCATTCCGGCCTATAACGAGGCAAAAAATATACGCGAGACTTTGGAAAGTCTTCAGGCTGCTTCTTACCCTGCGCCAAGAGAGATTATTCTTGTGGATGATGGGTCGCAGGATAGGACAGTTGAAGTTGCCAAAACGGTTACAGGGATCTCCCTACAAATTATCCAGACCGAACGGCTCGGCAAGGCTCGTGCCTTAAATGTTGCGTTACAAAAGGCGACCCATGAAATCATCATCGTGCTCGATGCTGATACAACATTAGCACCGACCGCCCTTTTGGAGATCGTTGTCCCTTTTGAAAATCAAAAGGTAGCGGCGGTCGCGGCGAATGTTCGGGCCGTCGTCACAAAAAAAATCCTCACCTGGTTTCAAGAATTGGAATATGCCCTTTTTTCTGCCTGGCGAGTGGCGCAGAATAAGATCAATGCCGTTTGTGTCGTCCCCCAATTTTGTGCTTTGCGAAAATCAGCGCTAGAAAAAATAGGGGGGATCCCGGCCGATACTGCCACAGAAGACTTTGATGTCTGTTTTGAATTAACCCGTGCTGGTTACCAGGTAGTGATGGAGGAAAAGGCGCTTGCCTTCACAAAAGTTCCGGAAACAATTTCAGGCCTTTTCAGGCAGCGGGTTCGGTGGGCGAGGGGGATCCTGCAAGTGGTTTCAAAACACCGGGTCCTTTTTTTCAGTCGACGATTTTTTCCCTTGGGGGCGATCGCAATGCCAACGCTCGTCTACTGGTATTTTCATGCCGCGCTTTACCTGCCAACAACACTGTACCAGATTGGTCACGACTATTGGTTTTACTTCATCCACAAAGATCAGTGGTTTTCTGCAGAGGTTTTGCAATTTATATTCGGTTGGATGACCCTCTACGGTGTCTCGCGACTCGCTTTTCAGGTCGGGGTAGGCTTCCTGACGATGACGCCGTCTGTCCTTCTTATCTTTGTCGTTTGTAGCTTGAGCTATGGGCTAACGTTCGTCGCCCTCTATCGCTTTGGAGGGAAGAGGTCATTTTCTCAAGCGGTCGCCATCTTCTGTTTCTTTCCTTATTGCCTTTTTGCCCTTGCCGCCCTCTGTTATGGGCTCTTCTCTGAGATCCGTTCCCGATTGAAAGGGTTTGTGGTGGGAACGCAGAT
>JAUSKE010000188.1 GCA_030649435.1 Deltaproteobacteria bacterium | reverse complement strand
GTTTCTAGCTGGTCGTCGGCATGATGAGCCGTTGCAATTTTCGTCGCCCTAAACCGAACCGCCATTTCAAACAGTTTTTCGTATCGTTTTTCTCGGGCTACTTCTTGAAGGTTTCTCTTCTTGGATGACGACCACTCGAGGGGAATCACCTCACAGGGGAGGTTTAACTTTTTACAGAACTTTTTAACCCAGACCGCTTCCTGATCCGATTCACGACCACGAAGTTTATGATTGATATGAACGGCAAAGAGCTGGAGCGCCTGTTCCTTTTCCAACCGTTTCAGGAGGTGTGTCAAGACCACCGAGTCAGGTCCGCCGGAAAGGGCAATGATCACGGAATCCCCTTTTTCAATCAGCTGCAACCGACGAACGGTTTCACGAAATTTTTTGATAACGTCTTGCGTAGTCGACATAATGTGCCGCCGATTGCGGAAGAAGAGAAAGCTCCTCCGGCTTTAGGTCCCGTTTGATCTTGGCCGGACTCCCCACCACCAGTGTACGTGGGGGGATAACCATCCCTTCGGTGACTAATGAACCGGCCCCCACAATCGATTCCTCCCCAATGGTCGCCCCATTCATGATGATCGCCCCCATACCGATTAGAGAAAGTCGACCGATGGTGCAACCATGAAGGATGACCCGATGACCGACCGTCACGTCGTCCCCAATCGTCGTGGCATATTGTCCTGATTCAACATGAACAATCGAGAGATCCTGGATATTGACCCTCTTGCCGACTCGAATCGAGTGAACGTCCCCCCGAACCACCGTGTTGTACCAGAGAGAAGAGTCTTCACCAATGACAACATCGCCGATCACGACTGATCCCTCCGCAAGAAAAACGGAAGGATGAATCTTGGGGGTTTTCCCCTCAAAGAGAACTGTTTTTCCCATAGAGCTGCTTTCTCAAGATAAAATAAAAAATGGCGCCAACCGCCGCCCCTATACCGTCGGCTAAAAGGTCCGTCAACGAAGAATTCCGGCCCGGGACGAAGAGCTGGTGGATCTCATCGGTCGCTCCATAGAGGAGACAGAGAAAAAAGGCGAGAATCTCAGCCTGCCGAATGTCTCGATAACGGAACCGGATCGCCCGGACACAGAGAAAGCCGAGTCCACCATATTCGAAGAAATGAATGACCTTGTCACTATTTGGAAAATCAAAAACGCTCGGGAGTTCAACATGACTGATCGAAGAAAGATGAAAGATCAGCCAGGCGTAGGAAAGAAGCGGGAGCCAGTAACGAAAAACCCGGTAGGACCGGCCCCGCCGAACAACATCACATTTTATATTTGCCAAAATCTTCAGGGGAGAGGTTCTCCAGAATTTCACTCCACTTCTCTTTCTTCACTTTTTCCTCTCCAAGCTTACCTTCTTTGGCCACATCAACCTTCCGTGATTTTTCGATCACCTTCTTGTCGACAAAAATCGGGGCCTTGGTCCGAAGCGCAATGGCAATCGCATCTGAGGGACGTGAATCAATAGAGAATTCTTTACCTTGATGACTGAGCATAATCCTTGCGTAGAAGGTATTGTCCGCCAGGTCGGTCACCTCCACCTTGATCACCTGAACCTGAAGTTCCCCCAGGAGGTTTTTGATCAGGTCGTGGGTCATCGGTCGTGACAACTGGATCTTCTCGAGCTCAGTCGCAATCGCCGAAGCCTCGATCAGCCCGATCCAGATCGGCAAGGCGCTCTTTTCCTCGAGGTCCTTCAGGATGATGATCGGCATGTTGGTAAAAGGATCGATCGTCAGACCGGTTACCTTCATTTCGACAAGCTGGGGTTCTGTGGCTTGAATCAGAGGTGTTTCAGGCATCGATCCCTCCTTTGGGTAACCTACCCTTCAGTACGTAGGGAGTCGCTTGTTTGATCTGTACTTTCAGTATAGCACCGATCTGACCCTCGTCTCCATCAAAATTAACCATCTGATTTCCAGAGGTTCGGCCGAAGAGCTGTCGCTTTCCCCCTCTCGTTTCGGAAATCCCCTCAACAAGAACCTCTTCGACCCGACCAATCTTTTCCTGGTTGCGTAACAGACCGATCTCGGCCTGAAGCGCCTGAACTTCTTTTAGCCGCCCCTCTTTGACCGATGGAAGCACATCATCAACAAACAGGGAGGACTCAGTTTGCGGGCGTGGGGAGTAGGTGAAGGAATAACTGGCGTCGAAGCGGACCTCTTTCATCAAAGAGAGGGTTTCTGCAAAATCGCGGAGGGACTCTCCCGGAAACCCAACAATGATGTCGGTTGAAATGGCCATATCGGGATTCTTTTGCCGGAGTTTCTCCACCTTTCGAAGATAAACCTCGCGGGTGTAGGAGCGACGCATCTTCTTCAAGACCCGGCTGGAACCGGACTGGACCGGAAGGTGGATATGCCGGCAGAGCTTGGTATTGACCACATGTTCATTAATAAGTTGATCCGACAGATCCTTTGGGTGGGGAGAAACGTAGCGAAGTCGGAGGATCCCTGTCTCTTCATCAATCCGACGGAGGAGTTCTGCAAAAGTAGTTTTCGGAGAAAGTCGTTTCCCGTAGGAGTTGACGTTTTGTCCAAGGAGGAGCAATTCGCGAACCCCCTCCATTTTACGGATTTCTGCCAGAATTTCATCCGGGGAACGGGAGACTTCTTTGCCGCGAACAAATGGAACGATGCAAAAGGAACAGGCATTGTCACACCCTTTCATGATGGTCACGGAGCTTTTGACCGATGAAAAAGAATGGAACGGTGGCAATTCGGCAAACCGGTAATCGGTCAGCGGGACGAGCTTTGATTCAACAACCGATTTCTGCGGTTTCAGTTCGTCGATGAGTTTAGGGAGCTTGGCCAGATGGTCGGTCCCGAGGACGAGATTCAAAAAGGGAAACCGTTTGGTTAATTTTTCCCCCTCTTGGGAAGCGACACAACCGGTCAGGCCGATCAAACCGTCTAATTTTCCATGTTTCTTAAATCGGCCTATTTCGGACAACGCCTTCTGGTATGATTTTTCCCGAATGCTACAACTGTTGATCAGGATCAGATCCGCGCTCTTTGGATCGCTGGTTGCAAGATACCCCTTGGGGGCCAGCAGAGCCAGCATCCGTTGGGTATCATTTTCGTTCATCTGACAACCGAACGTCTTGATGTAAACCGTCTTGTCGGCGGCCGTCGTCATTAATCCTGAACCTTAATATTGGAGATCAATTTATCGAGGGTGGTATCATCCTGGTACCCCATATCCTCCAGGACCTGTTCGATCTCCTCGCTAAAGCCACCACCATCGGCCGCCCGGTCAAACGACTTCTCACTTTTGAGATCTTTTTTGATGTCACCCATGTAGTTTTCAGGACTCTTCTTGCAAATCCCTTCGACGTAGCGGTTCAGCTTGTCAGCCGCCTTTTTCTTGGCAGCCTCCTTTAATTGTTTCCAGTTTTTAAGGTAATGGAGGCGGCAATACCCTTGCGTTGTTTGGGCATTCTGGCACTTCGACTCGGTACAGATTCTGATCTTGGCCATCTTCTGACCTTAATCGTAATATTTTCTCATTTCAATAGAATTTAAGTTTAAATTTCAATTGAAGAATCGGCAAAAAAGTTGTAATGGAGCCCTGTGCGGGAAAGAATTTTTCGACTTAGCAAACAAACTCTTGAAAAACAGGTAGCCTCTCTCCCTCTCAGACAACTCCTCTTAAGGGTCCTCTCGGTTTTATTCCGTGAAATAAAAAAAGATTCCTGGATGCCCTCCATTGAGGCCCCTCTTTGGATCTATGAAGCCAGTGACAGACCTTCAAGGGAGGGGGATTATCTGGCGGTGATCGCCACCTTCATCTATGCCGGCGCTGATCTTCTGGACGATCTTCAAGATGAAGATTCATTCGATCGATGGAAAGGGTTCTCAAAAGCCGATTTAAGTCTTGTCGCGACTACCTTCCTCTCCGCCCTTCCCTGGAAAATCCTCTCAGAAATGAAGATCCCTCTTCGACGCCGACTGCTCTTGCAAAAAACACTTGCCTCCAAACTTTTACGAATGAGTGAAGGGCAGGAAAGGGATCTGAACCTCCCCCGCCGAGGGGAGTCATCCGACGAAGCAATTTGCCGATCGGTAGAGGCAAAAAGCGGCGAAGAGATGGGATTGTTCACACTACTCCCCGCTCAAATGGCCTGCTTTTCAAAATCCCGTCAACGGTTGTGCGATCACCTCGGGCAAATGATCGGGACGGCTTCCCAGCTCGCCTCTGATTTTAACGACCTCTCCAGCATTAAGAACAAAAGATACACCGCCTTTTTGGTCGAGTTTTATTGCCAAAGAGCGATGCAGGTTTTACGCCAGTTAAGGTTCCCATCTCAGGTCACGCAAAAATTCAACCGAAGGATAGAATCGATCTCACTTTTTAACAAAGCAAGTAGTCCAACAACCCAAGGAGGTTTTCATGCAAGACAGCACCGTACGAAAGATCGCCAGGGAGTGGGCAAAAGATAACTCCTTTCGCAGAGAGCTTCGAAAGAACCCTCTCAAGGCAATGGCCCGGAGAGGCTGGAAATTGCCTCCCGGTCTTTTGCAAATATTTAAGTCAATCAACTGGGACCACAAGGACTCAAAACTTCACTCCACGATAGTAAGAGGAATGTAGAAATCGCGAAGAAAGGAACTTTATGAAAAATAAAATCAGACTTATGATTACAGTTTTTGCCCTTTTGGGATTCGGGTGTAGCAGTTCCAATGTTACCGATCTTGTCGGAAACAAAGATAAACCGACCTCTGATCAAGACCTGGCAACCTTTCTCGAATGGTCTGGTGCCGCGTGGGATTCGTTAAACACCTCTTTGACAACGGGAAAAAATCTGACGTTCCCTCTTTCTTGCCCTGGCGGCGGTTCCATGGATCTGAGCGGGTCCAATATTGTTCTCACAAACTGTGCCGTTTCATCCACTGCCAATACCTTTAA
>JAUSKE010000175.1 GCA_030649435.1 Deltaproteobacteria bacterium | reverse complement strand
CACGGCACAGAGAGAACCATCCTCTTTTAAAATCGCCGGTTCGACGCCAAAGAACGGCAGTGTCGCCGAGCCAGGTTTAGTCACAAAGGCACCGGGAAGCGGTGTGATCAGGATCCCACCGGTCTCCGTCTGCCACCAAGTATCGACGATGGGGCAGTTCTCATTCCCAATTTTTTCATGATACCAGATCCAGGCTTCCGGGTTGATGGGCTCACCCACGGTCCCAAGGATCTTGAGTGAGCGGAGATCATGTTTCTTCGGCCATGACTCCCCTTCTCTCATCAAGGCACGGATGGCGGTCGGTGCGGTGTAAAAAATATTAACCTTGTACCGCTCAATGATTTCCCAAAAACGATCCGGCTCAGGGTAGGTCGGGATCCCTTCAAAAAGGATTGAACTGGCGCCGGCACAGAGCGGACCATAAACGATATAACTATGGCCGGTGACCCAACCGATGTCGGCAGTGCACCAATAAAGATCTTCCGGGTGGTAGTCGAAGATTGTTCTAAAGGTCTCGGTCACAAAAACCATGTAACCGGCGGTCGTGTGGACAACCCCTTTTGGCTTGCCGGTGGAACCGGAGGTATAAAGGATAAAAAGAGGATCCTCCGCATCCATCGGTTCTGCGGCGGCCTCCGGCGAGGCGGCATTCAGCCCCTCATGCCACCAAAGATCTCGCCCTTCTTTCCAACCGATCGGATCTCCTGTTCGTTTCACAACAAGAGAGTGTTGCACACGATGCCCCGCCTTTGCCGATAACGACAACGCCTCGTCCGCAATCTCCTTTAAAGGAATCTTTTTGGCACCACGAAAGCCGCCATCGGCGGTAATCAAGAACCGACAACCGGCATCGAGGATTCGATCTTTGAGCGATTCAGCCGAAAAACCGCCAAATACAACGGAATGAATCGCCCCAATGCGGGCACAGGCAAGGAGTGCGGTCGGGAGTTCCGGGATCATCGGGAGGTAGATCGCCACACGATCCCCCTTTCGGACCCCGATCGACCTCAAAAAATTGGCCGCCCGGCAAACATCGGCATAAAGCTCTCCATAGCTGATCCTTTTTTCTTCACCTGGTTGGTTACCAACCCAGAGAAAAGCCAATCGGTCCTTGTCTTTCGGAAGATGACGGTCGAGGGCATTGACACAAAGATTGGTTTTTGCCCCCTCAAACCAGCGGACAGAGATCGAATCGGCCCAATCGTAACTGAGGACACGATCCCACTTCTTGTACCAAAAAAAAGAGTCCGCCCGTGCAGCCCAGAATTTTTCAGGATTCTCGAGGGACTCTTTATAGAGCGCTTGATAGCTCTTCAGGTCTTTGACCCAAGCCCTATCTTTAAGAGAAGCAGGAGGCTCAAAAAGCCTCTCTTCATGACTTAAAGTTGTTATCGAATTCGAAAAACCGTCGCTTTTTGAAATGGTGCCTCCTTAACATAGTGCTGACTGATGAATTCCATCAACCTCGGGTATCGCTCGATCGGGTAATCGGTATAATCATCGAGACCGGTCGGCGACATATCCATGATCAGTGTTGGCGGGTGTTTCTGAAGATCTTCCAGAAATAAATCCCAGGCCTCCTTCATAATAACTGGGTCTGATGAATCAGCTTCTTCTTCTCCCTTATAGTTAGCAGTACCAAAGACTTTTCCCGACAAGTACCCACTCGTCAGAAAACGAGTGGCTGGTAATCTCTCAGCTTCCCAGTAGACAGACGGGGCAAAGCCCCAAACAAGGATACGGTCTTCGGGTTGACTGTTCGTTTTCAAATAACCAGCATACGGCTTAAAAAGATCCAGATCGTCAGCGCTTGAAATCATGGCGAGAACGGAACCTGACAAGTAACGGGCTGTGGTAAAACCAATCGTTGGTGCCAGAATGGCCAAAACGACCACAACACGCCAACGTCGCCAACGGGTAACAGTCCAATTTTCAAAAGCACCTGCTGCCAGTAAAGAAAGGCTTGGTAGCAAGAGCAAAAAATAATGGGGGTAAAAACGCCGGCCGATGGCGACCGGAATAAAACTCAAGAAGAACCAAACCCAAATCAAGGCTTCCTGAGAAAAACTATCGATAGATTTTATTCTCCATCTCTTGAGGGTATGGATAAACCGCTCCCCAGCCAGAAACCAGAGTAATCCTGTCGCTGCCACGAAAGGAACCACCCGCCAGAGAAGGGCTGCTGACCATTTGATTGAATCAGCCCCGCTTTGGATATAAAAAGCGTTTCCTTTAAAATTCCAAAAAAAGAAGCCTTCAAGCCCTCCCACCTTATAAAGGTAGGCGACCATGAAGATCGGGAGAGGGAGCATCGCGAGGGAAAGAAAAAGCGTATGAAAAAAAGCGGCCTTACGAGACCAGTCCGGAGATCGTCTTAAAATCAACCAATAGTAAATCAGGAAAGCTGGTAACAGAATGCCAGACTGGTATTTGCACAGAATAGCTGCAGAAAGCATTAAACCAGCCCAAAAACTATGACGGTATTGTAACAACGAAGGAGGGCGAAGAAGAGATAAGACAGAAAGACAGAGAGGTAACAGCAAGACCACTTCGATGTTGGTCGCTACAATTTTAGGGATGTAGGTCGTCGTGAAAATAACAAAGAAAAGGGCAGCCAGAGTGGACAAGCGGGCTGAGAATAAGCGGGTTCCAAGGCGATAAATAGACCAGGCGGTGAGGAGCGTCCAGATCACTGATAGAAAATGCACCGCAGTCATGTTAACGTGAGGCAAAGAACCTGAGAGCCAGGAAGCAAAAAGGTAAAAGAGATAAACCCCCATCGCCTTTGTTTCGACGCAGGCAACGTAGGGGATACCACCCATCTGCCAAATCTTGGTAAAGAGGGCGAAAAGGACCTCATCGACATCTAGAAAAGAAGTCCAAAAAAGCGGAAGACGTGTTAGGACTGTCACCGCGACAAGAAAAAAAACGGCCGCCAGAGAATGTTTAGATCGCAACCTAGCTCGCAATTTGATCAGGTTCAATCGAAAGGAGAACCTCTTCTTCTTTTTCGGCGATAGGCCAATAACCACGGCCCGCAAGATCCCTAAAGCTAACCGACTGAAAACCAATAGCATGGATCATTGATTGCCACTCGGGACTCATCAAAAGTTGCCATTCCTTCTCACGATCCCCTTTAAAATCATCCCCATAAAGGTTTTCCCCAGACTTCATCCGCCCGGGGTGGACCATCACTTCAGCAACGGGTGCTTGAATCCGACAGAGCAGGCTCTTCCAAGAATCAAATAGATTTCCGGAAAAAGCGACGCTGAGCCCAAAAAATGAGATCGATTGGATTTCACCCTGTTGCCAGAAACTCCTCTTACCCCCCTTAAGTATTTTAAGAAAACACCGGGTTAAAAGACGTGGAGTCCCAATCCCTCCCTGCTCATGGGGGATCCTGACAAATGGAATCTTTTTTTGATGGACGATATCCCTCACGACATCCCGTACAACCGGAAAGAGATGAACATGCTGATGCCCATCAACATGAGTGGGTTCAAGATCGGCCTTCGAAAATAATTTCCATTGAGCCTGCAGTTCTTCGGCGACATCTTTTTCTGAAATCTGTCTCAGAAAAGCCCTCCTCAAGAAAAGCTTCAAGGGATAGAAAGTGCCGTCAGGACGGACAAGAGAAGGAACTTTCTCCGGAGGACTGATCGGTTTTCCCAACGTTAAATTGACATGCCAACCAACATCGAAGGAGTTTTTTTGAGCGAGCTCCATCGCCTCGAGGCTGTTCGGGAAATTCACGAGTAGGCTCGTTGAGGTCACCACCCCTTTTTTCATGGCCGACACGATCCCCTCGTTAATCCCTTCCGAAAGACCAAAATCATCGGCATGAACAACCAACTTGCGGACTGGCAAGGATTGCGAACGGGTGAAGTAATTCCCGCTTATAGCCCAATAGAGAATACGAAACAGGTCCCGCATAAGCCTTAAGGCATCGGCAAAAAAGTCGACCGTTGACTGCTCTTCACGATAATAAAAAAGGATTGGGATCTCCTTGATGGAAAAACCGACCCGGTGTGCCAGATAGAGAAGTTCGACATCGAAACTGAATCCTGTCAGACGTTGTTGTGAAAAGAGAAACTCCGCTGCCTTCGCTGTAAATCCCTTTAAGCCGGCCTGCGTGTCGCTACAGTGCGGGAGTGTAATCCTGTTGACCACCCAGTTGAAAATACGGCTTGCGAGGTGGCGTGTGTACAAATAATGAAAATCATTCGGGCTCATCACATACCGCGAGCCCTCATGAACTCGGGAAGCGATCACCACATCACACCCTTCTCTCAAGGATTTGATAATTTTTCGAACTTCACTGATCGGATAAGCCAGATCACAATCGGTAAAAACGCGGTATTGTCCCCTCGCCTCGAGCATCCCCCTCTTCACACTACCCCCCTTGCCAAGGTTCCACTCATTACTCAGAACTCTCACGGTATAGGGATGAGGGAGTTTTGCAAATTCATGACAAATCTTCTCTGACATATCCGGGCTGGCATCGACCACCAAGAGAAGTTCCCATGTTTCATCAGAGCGTGACAAATCAGCATCAATGGCAGCAAGGACACGGCGGAGAGAAGCCTCGGCACCATAAACAGGAACGATTAGAGATATATCGAAATGGGGACCTTGCCTCACAGGTTCCCTTGTAGGCGAATTTCCACTAAATGACAAGACCAAGATTTGGGTTATGAGGATCTCTTGCGGCAAAGTCTCTTTGCTGTCGCAAGGGTAACGATCAGGAAGAACCACCAGGCGTTGATCATCCCATCAACCGGCGAACGAACAACACGGCAACCGCACCCTCCTCCATCGGTCCCCGCTTCGCCAGTCCGGTGCTGTTCATCAATAGCTCCCTCAGTATCCCCATCGACACCGGTCAAGTTACCGTTACCGGTGATAGCAAATGTCGTGAAATGGTCGGTGAGGCTACAAACCTTATCGTCACTCACCGTCACATTGGTGAGGTTTGCATAGGTCCCTGTCTTCTCATCGAAGTAGGCCGATTTAAGATCCGAGTTCTTGAGGCCCAGCACATCCCGCTGCTCCTTGGAGATCGGTAAACAGAGAGTCACTGACGAATTAAATTTGCTGATGGCGGCGCCGTTCGCATCGGTACAGGTGACGTCGTAACCATACTTGTTGGCCGGGCGGTTGGCTGCCTGATAAGCAATCTGGGCCTTGGGCTGAACCTTGCACGAAATAGTCCCACTCTTGGCAAGCGACCCGCTGGGGGCGTAGAGCGAGAACCCATCAGCCAACTTCAGAGTGTGAGCGGTAGCGGAATCCCAACTTTCGCTTGTTGAATCCGGTATTGTTCCGGCGTCGCTCAGTTTAAGAGTCACCGCCTGGGTTGCCACTTCAGTCGGGCTGCAGACAACATCGGCCGCCTCTGAGATGTAGAGGTTATTCTTCAGTTGATTGACCCCAAAACAGTGCCAGAGATCCCCGCTAACGCATTTCAACTTGAGACTTCCCGTCGCATCGGTTGTCCCCTCAGTATACCGGCCAAGGTCCGAGAAGCAACTGACATAGGCACTGCTCACGACATCCTGATTCAAGGCGCTCAAGGCGTTGAAAACAGGGCTTGGCTTTGCTTCAAGGGTCCCGAAAGCGCTCAGGCTGCTGACACTGTCACTCGCCGTACTCGCAGTCACTTCCATTTCCCCGTCAAGTTCTACAAAAGCGAGCGTCGGGGCTGTTGCCGTCTTTGTACAGGTCACAGTCACCGTTTCTTCCTCAGGATTAGTCCAGCCATCGTTATTCAGTTCATAGAAAGGTTTGTAAACATTGACGTAAAGTTTCGTTCCTTCCTCCTTGCAGGAGGCGGGAACAGTGATCTTACACTCTCCCGTAGAATCGGTCGAACAACCGTTGCTGTAGTAATATCTTTGCGTATCGGTACTACCAATATCGGCGGCCGAATGCGGGCCAGCCACAACCCAGGCCCATTTGACCGGATTCCCATCAGGATCAGTCACCTTGACCTGGATGTAACCGGTTTTCAAGAAGGTCAGGTCCTGAGTGACTTTGCTTGCTGACGGCACCTCAATCTTGTGGCTCGACATCCCTGGAGGCATAGAGGCATAAGTACTGTTCCAGTCAACCCAGAAACCGATCGTCCAGGTTCCTCTGGAGACCTTGAGGCAATAACCATCCCCCTTGTCATTGACAGTCGCCGTCCGCCACAATGTCCCCTTCGTTCCGTAAACGTAGAGGTAATTCACTGCAGGGCTAATCCCTTTTCCATCTTCATCAACAAAATTACCACAGATGGTTGAATTCGTCGGTGCCGCCACCATCGTCACGGTCGAAGAACCACCGGCGGCCCCGGTCTTGAAGTTGATTTCGCTACTGACCAGATCATAAGTGCTGGAGCCCCAAGTATACGGCTCCATGG
>JAUSKE010000166.1 GCA_030649435.1 Deltaproteobacteria bacterium | reverse complement strand
TGGGTTCAGAACGTCGTGAGACAGTTCGGTCCCTATCTTTCGTAGGCGTAGGAGATTTGCGAGGCGCTGTCCCTAGTACGAGAGGACCGGGATGGACAGACCTCTAGTGCACCAGTTGTCCTGCCAAGGGCAAAGGCTGGGTAGCTAGGTCTGGATCAGATAACCGCTGAAAGCATCTAAGCGGGAAACTGACCTCAAGATAAGATCTCCCGTTCCGTAGCAATACGGAACTAAGACTCGTTGTAGACTACAACGTTGATAGGCGGAAGGTGTAAGTCCTGTAAGGGATTCAGCCGATCCGTACTAATCGGTCGAGCGGCTTGACCATATTTTTATAATGTTATGATGATCGTTCTTTGACTTTGATCGTTCTCCAAATATTTCAATCTTCTGGTGGCCATACCGAGGAGGTCACACCCGGTCCCATTTCGAACCCGGAAGTTAAGCTCCTCAGGGCCGATGGTACTCAAGGTTTTAACCTTAGGGAGAGTAGGACGCTGCCAGATTAAATTTGAACCCCGTTCACGAATTCGTGAGCGGGGTTCTTTTTTTGTGCAGTGTAAGGCCTCGATTTCCTAGCAACATTCCCAATTTTCAGTCGATCATTTAGGGGAATGGCTGACACACCACGCATACCATCTAGTTTGCCCGTACCTCCCGCTTCTTCGAGTGAGCCACCGGCAGAGGAGTGCGCAGAACCATTTTCTCCTGCAGAAGCAGATGCTTTAGCAGCAACAGTAGACTCCTCGAGGCCCGATGAGGCATTAAGCCGACTTGTTGCTGGCGGTGTTAGTGTCAGTTCCGGCACGGATGGTGAAACGCCCCGTTACCAATTTCAATTACCATCAGGGGTCCGTTATTCTTTTCAAGTGAACGACCCTCACGAATTGTCTTTTGTGCCGGCCGACGATCCATCGATTAGCCTGGCGAGATACAGGAGTTCCGAAGTCGACCAGGTCCTTGCTGCCTTTGATGCCGGGGCCTCGGTCGTCGCAATTGTCGGTTACCCCGGTGGTGGTAAATCAACCAGCGTCAGAGATCTGTTGAAAGAAACCTTGGAGTCGAGGGGGGAGTCTGTGACTGTGCAGAAGTTAAAAGAGGTTGTTAGAAAAATAAGAAGTGAGGGGATTCCGGCGGGAGGTTGGCCGACAGCTCCCTCCGTGCTCATCTTCGACGAGGCTGTGGTTAAGGAGGATGATTGGGCTCAGCTCACAACTGTGGCTCAGTTGGCGAGGGATTATGTCGGGCGCGGGGGGAAGATTATCCTCGTCGGGGCTGGTGGTTATTTCACACCGGAGAGACAGGCTGAATTGGTCGGTTGGATCCAGACGGACGATATGCCGATTGTCAATGTCACTTTTCATGTCAAACCGCTTAATTTCAGACAAGCCCGTGAGCTCTTAACAAACAAAACAACGCTTAGTGATGCGGAAAAGGATAATTATACCCGACTGGTTCTCAGATGGGTCCCCCCTTATTTGAGACCGCTCTATGACTTTGGTTTGGATGGAGGGAGTCTTACTGAGGGGAGGTCTCTTTTTTTTAGGGTATTAGGAGCGAAAAGGGAGATCCCGGAGTGGCTTTTGTCGGGAATCCGCGTCGAAGGCCTGCCGACCGACATCGAAGCGGAGGAGGCGCTCTATGAGTTAGGGCAGGTGGAACGGGATGCCGCTCCGCCTCCGGCAGCTGGTTCCGGTGGGATCAGCGACGATCGCCTCTTCGAAGAACTCCTTGTCCTTCGGAACGGTTTTGAAGAACTGCATCGTTACATCCGATGGCGGCATCTGCCGGTAGACCACCCAGTCCTTGAGCGATTTTTGCGTGCGGTTCGGGATGATGATCGCTATTACTCCGAGGAGGCGATGGATGTTGTCGGTCAGCTCCGGTTTGAAGAGCATTTTTTTTCTACGGAGAGGAGTCTTGCCTCCTATTTCGCGACCCCCTCTATTGAGGATACGGCCGGAGGTCTGGCCGATCTGGATGAAACGGAGAGGGCTCAGTTCATACCGCTCATCTTGGCCCATGTCGCCGATGTTTTGAAAAGCGATCCTGATCCGGCGATGAAGGACTATATTTTTCGTTTGCTGGGGGCGATGATTCGTCACTCCCTATTGACCTCTAATGGTCCCAATGGCGAAGCGGTCAAGGATCTGCTTTTTACCGGACTGGCCGATCCCGATCCGGTTGTTGCCTACCAGTCCTGGCAGGTTTTACGATTGGTCAGTCCGGACGAGGCCAACGCCGTGACAGAGACGAGTCTCTCTTCGGAGCCGTCTGCGGCGCTTACCTCAAGCCCTGATTTTGATTTGCCCCGCTATAGTCGTCCTTCCTATGCCCACCAAATAGCGCGGTTCCGGATGGTTCAATCACTCATAGAAACCTCGGTCTATTCGGTCTATCCGGTGGTCGTTTCTTTGGATCAGCTCACGCCGCTCCACTCCCTCGCCGATTTTCATCCGGACAGAGAGAGACGTGCCGGGATCCTTGCCGCAAAAATAGACGAGATCAGGAGAATCATCACCGAAGAAGGGGTTAGCGATCCTGAAAAGGTGATAGGAGAGTTTCTTGCCGGTGCTGGTGGCGCGGTTACAGTGCTGAGACTCCCCTCAGGGAAGCGGTTGGTAATTGACGGGCACCACCGTTTGGCCGCCCTCTATCAGGCCGCTCGTGAAGGTCTCATCCCGAGAGAGTGGTTGGAAAGGATTGGACCGGTTCGAGAGGAGACCGTCGTCGCCGGTTCGACTTCTGAGGCGGTTGTCGATCGAGTCCTCACCCATGGGGTTCGCCTGACGTGGGACGATCTGCTTCCCCCTTTGACCCCCCCTCGTTCGGGAGGAGCGGGTGGCGGCGGGATTTCTTATCGCAGTTCTGTCGAGCCTCCGGTGGGTGGTTCAAATGATGACGGAACCCTTCTTGCTGGTTCGGATGTCCAAGCGATTGTTCCATCCCTTGCTACTGGAGCACTCGAAGTTTTTCCAGTGCTTGAAACAAGAGGATCTCCCGTTTTGACCGACGGCGAGTCAAGGCCAACAAGATATCTCCCGTAGTCCTTGTTTTTATTAGTTAATTTAAACAACTATTTTGTTAACTTTGCGTCATTATTTTCGAAACTATATTGCTTAACTAGCGATAAGTTAATGAACTTTTATGTCATACGATGATGAAGTCAGTTTGGGTTCCGGTCCGTCAGCCCCTCTTTTGGTGGTGGATTTTTCCGCAGCGGAATCGGCAGTCTCTCCCGTTTCTGACGAAAATAGTTCAGGGGGGAGTTCTTACGTTCTGGGACCGGATCCTCAGGGCCTTCTTCAATCGACGACCAAAGGTCGTGTCGATCGTGGAGGCTCGGTGGTTTTCATTGTGGAACGATCCCGTCGGTTGGTTCGGGCGAGGGAGTTAATGGTCCGGGCCCATCTTGAGAGTCTTCGAGGCATCTTCAGTCCTGAAAATATCCGTCTTGTCGCAACACTCCTGGCCCAGAGTCGTGAGATTGAACCATCCAACGTTGATGGCTTTGTGGCGGTTCGAAAAGAGGTCGAGGCCGCTGGATCTGCCGGCTTCGGTCGTTTTGTTAATGAGGTTTTAAGAGATAGAGACAGGATTCATACCGTTGCGTCGAACGACCAGTTGTTTCTCTCCGTTGTCCCCTGGGCTGAGTCTCTTTCGGCTGGGGCGATTTTGGATTCCCCTTTTGCGGCAACAGCGGTTTCCAGATTAGAAATCGAACAGGTCCGGCGTGAACTGGTGGCCGAGTTCACGGGGAATCGTTCTGAAGGGGTGACCGAGAGCGACCAACGGGTCGAAGAGTTTGTCGGTCGGTGGTTGCACGGGCTCGTTCAAAAGTTTGGAAGCGCGGTGGCGATGGCCATCGCGAGAAGGCTGCCGGATCATTACCTCGTTTCAAACTTTGCCAGTGAGCCTGAGGCGAATGGTCGCCTTGCCGACGAGATCCGACCCTACCTGCCACTTGTGCAGATTCTCGAAAGGGCATCGGCACAACTCTATGCCCTGAAGTTCAACCCCTCTCTCGGTGAAGAGGGGGCGCCTGTTTATGATCTCGATCGACACCCCGCTTTTGCCAGGGCAACAACCCCATCGGCTCCCGTGGGCCAAGAAGGGGAGCTCCTTTCGATCGTTGATGCGGTGATTGAGCCGGTCGATCCGGAGGAGTTGACGGTGACCCGCGGCCGGATGCTCCTCGCCCATCTTCACGACATCCGTTTTTCACCGACCACGACGAACCAACAGACCGTGGTTCAGCTAATGATTACCGCGAGGGATATCCGTCATGAACCTGCCGATATTGATTTGCTGACGGCGGAGGTGGCAGAAAAGGCGAAGGTTGGTCAGTTTGCAACATTGGTCGATGCCTTGATTGATGACCGCCCGCTCGTTTTGGCTGTCGCTTCTTTGAATGATCAAAGAGATTTGAAACGCTCTATTGAGGTAACAATATTCTACAGGGCCGTCCCTTGGGCCCCTCGTCGGCCAGGTCAGCTGGCTGAGAGTCCCTTTGCCGATCCCGAAGTCGATGACGATAATGAAGAATCAGTTTTGGCAAGGACGGCTCAAGAACTGGCAACCCTTATACCGGGACGCGAAGAACAGGTCCGTGCCTGGTTTGGCGACTGGTATACCGAGGCCCGTTACCGGTTGGGGGTGAATGCCGCCCTCGATGTGGCGATCAATATTGCTGATGTTTTTCGTTATCAATACGACAAGAGTGGGATGACGCGGGAGGGATACCAGGAACTGCTCGGTGAAATTGGTCACCCGCCAATGGTTCATTCTCTTGAAGCGGCCGCCTGGCAACTGCATGAGCTTCCGAATCGTGGACGACTCCTTGTGATGAACCTTCCAGAGAGTGAAAGGGCTGAAAGAGTAGAAAGCCCCGAATCAGGGAAGCTGTTGACCCTTGCCGCTCACGAAGCGGCCCCGCCGGCAGAACTTTCGGCGGAGGATCAAAGATTGATCATCGGCCGGACGGCAATGGTTCGGGCGCAACTTCTCTTTTTGAGAAATCTCCCCCAGAATCGTTTGAGCGATCAGGCGAGGATCCTTCTCGCGGCAACCGTTCTGGAGTGGCGGATGACCCGCAAGAGTGGCGTTCAGGATCGAAGGGCGGTCCATCGGGAGATGGGGAACGAAACCAGTCGTCGTGCCGCTTTGGATGGCCTCTTGGCAGACGCACCGTTTGTCGAATGGATGGCGGAGGATTCGGAGGCCTTTGGCATGGTTGTCCCTTGGGCTGAGTCGGACCAAAAGATTTTAGCTTCTCCCTTTGCCGTTGCTGTCGATGCCGATCAAGAGTCGGTGCGTTACACCGAGACGCTCCGCCGGTTAACGGAGGATGGGGAATCGGTCGATGCCAAGATTGGCGATTGGCTCAGTGGCTGGTATGAAGAGACCCGTAATCGATTGGGGGCAGGGGCCGCACTTGCCGTGGCAGAGACACTCCCCGATGTCTTTCAGGCACTCCACGAGGGAACAGCGGAGGATTTTAACGGTTTGATGGATTGGTTTCCATATACCTCTCTTTCTTGGGAACTATACACCGCTTTGAAAGGATACATCTTCGCTCGGGATGGTGTCGACCTTGACCATGGGACCCTTCTCACCTTTGACCCGGTTGGCCAGACAATAAGCCGTGCGGTGGTTGATGAAACGGTCAACAGACGAAAACTGCGTGGTCATCCAAAGGCGAGCGGAGGCGGTATTAGTTACAGAGGGGCTGATCGAACTGATCGTTCTCGTCGGCAGGCTGATGGTGAACTGCTACCAGAGACAGAATTACCACTGGTTGCCGAAAACCTTCCTGAAGGCCGAAGACCCGAAGAGGTTAAATCAGAGGCAGAAAGATCATTACTCGAAAGAGCGGAAAGAGATCCTAAGCTTCTTTACTAAAGTCTTTCAATAACCATGGCTACTGCCATCCCCAACCCGGTACACAAAGTGACCAGTCCGTACCGTTTGTCAGTCCGTTCCAGTTCATCCAAGATTGTCCCAACGAGCATTGCACCGGTCGCCCCGATCGGGTGACCGAGGGCGATCGCACCGCCATTCACATTCAGTCTTTTCCAATCAGCCCCTTCCTCTTTTAAGTCATGTAACCAGGCCATCGGTACCGGGGCAAACGCCTCATTCACTTCGTAAAGATCGATCTCTTTCAGTGTGAGCCCCGCTTTTTGCAAGACCTTCCGTGTGCAGGGGATCGGCCCCAGGAGCATCAAAATTGGGTCGCTTCCGATCTGTGCGGTCGCGATGACCCGACCACGCGGTTTAAGGCCGGATTCCTTCACCCCTTTTTCGGAGGCAAGCAGAACTGCCCCCGCTCCATCGACAATGCCAGAGGAGTTGCCGGCATGGATTTTTCCATCCGGCTTGAAGACCGGTTTTAAGGTGGCCAAACTATCAGCAGTTGTCTGTGGTCGTATATGTTCATCTTTTTCGAAGAGGAACTCTTCCCCTTTTTGGTTTTTTGCCTTGATCGGGATGATGCTTTTGGCGAAACGGTTCTCTCCCCAGGCGACCCCAGCTCTTTTTTGGGATTCTGCCGAAAACTCGTCCAGCATCCGGCGGGAAAAATTGTATTTCTCCGCAACCCTCTCGGCGGAGATCCCCTGGTTGACCAGTTCAGGGTAACGGAGATCGAGTCCGGAGCCAGCCATTTTGAATTCGATCGCCATCGGGACGCGGGTCATATGCTCGACACCACCGGCGATGATCAGATGATCTTGCCCCGCCATCAAGGCGTGCGTTGCGGCAATGACGGCGTTCAGTCCAGAGCCGCAGAAGCGGTTGACGGTGTAGCCCGGAACCTCTTCGGGAAGCCCTGCCGCAAGAACCGCCTCGCGGGCGATCACGTTATCTTGCTCCCCTCGCTGTGAAACACAGCCGTAGATGACGTCGTCGATCTTTTTTGAAATTTTATGGCGGGCGACTAGTGCCTTGAGCGGTGCGGCAGCCAGATCGATCGGGTGGAGGAGGGAGAGGGAACCGTTTCTCTTTCCGCGTGGTGTGCGAACGGCATCGATGATGTAAGCGTGACTCATATCCCCTCCAACTTTTTCCCCGGATCCTGTGGATAAGGTCGGCTTCGAGAAGCCGAACCTCCCGGCAAACTGAGACTTCGCAATCCCTCAATCGGATTGCTCAAAGATTAGGCATAAAAGTTATCCACAACTGTGGATAACCCTGTGAATATTAATGTATGGTAACGTATTTCCAAATCCGTTCGCCGATCGTCTCATACTTCTGGAGGTCCGATTTGATCGTGTAGTAATGTTGGAACCGTTTTCTGAAGGAGGGGAACACCTCTTCGATTAGCCGCTCATCTTTAAAGAAGGCGAGGGCGTTTCGGAGGTTGAAGGTGGAGAGCGCTTCGGGGCAGCGGATCTTCTCCTTTAAGAGGAGGAGGTATCCCTTATCTCGGAGGAAGCGAACGAGTTCTTTTTCCTCCAGCGTCTTTCCCATAAATGATTTCAGGCCATGCCAGGCGACAAAATATGATTCGAAGTAGTTTCTGAGGATCAGTGTCAGCGGTGGCACTGCTTCGTGACCCAGTTCAGTCAAGGTGACCTGATTATCGGCGAGCCGGAGCCATTCTTCTTTTTCGAAGAAGGCCAAAACTTTTTCGAGGTGATCCTGAATCGGGTGACGGCGGCTGAAGGTGAATTCGTGCCGGAACATCTCTTGCAACGCACGAAATTCATTTTCAATCTCGACCAGTTTGGTGGTCTGCCCCTGCAGACGGCAGAGGATCGAAGAGAGGCAGGAGAGTGAAATAAAAAAGTGGATCGCGCCGTTTTTGTAATAGTCCATGAGCGAACGCTTCTGTTCATCCAGCACGTAAAAGGTCCCTTCTTCATCGTGGTACGGTCGCATCATGTTTGATCGGAGGTATTTGTTCACCGCCTCGCGGATCGCCCCCCGCTTGTTTCGCAAAAGAGGCTCGGAGAGGCCGCACCCCTTTTGTTGCAGGTATTTTAGATAGAACTCCGTTTTTTGTTCGACCTCGCTCATGTAGATCGCCTTCTTGGGGTGTGCCAGAAGCGCCATCGCCGCGAGTGACGTGGCGGTCACGACCGTCACCTTGTTGATCCCGTAGGTGACCTGAAGCGCGACCTGCTCGGTCAGTTTTCGCTTATCCTCCCGCCCGATCTCATCGACTAATTCTTTGAGTGAGAGTGGTTCGGCAAACTGGATGTAGACCTTGCCGGTACGGGTCCGGAGGTGTTTTCGGAGTTTGAAGAGACTTCCGACATTCTCCCCCTTCTTGCTCGCCCCTTCCTGTTCACGGATGTAGCTCTTCTCTTCGAGGACCGTTTCGTAGGTGAGGGAGGTGGGGACGAGGTAAACGTCGCTGCCAGCATCCCCATCCAGGTAATTTTGCAAGAGGTAGGAGAGGATCCCCATCCGTGGCCGAAGTAGTTTTCCGGTCCGGCTCCGTGTCCCTTCGATAAAGAGACCGATGAACGCCTTTTCCTTCATCAGGTATTTGAGATACGCCTTGAGGGCTGCGGTGTAGAGTTTGTGCCCCTCAAATGAACGGCGAATGAAAAAGGCACCGCCACGCCGAAAAATAGAACCGAGCGGCCAAAAATTCAGATTGTTGCCGGCGCAGACGTACGGCATCGGGAGTTTCCGGTGGTAAAAGATATAAGAGAGGAGGAGGTAATCGGTATGGCTCCGGTGATTTGGGATGAAGACGACCGGCGCCGTGCCAACCCGGTCGCGAATCCGGTTCAACCCCTCTTCGTCGACATGGAGTCCTTCGTAGATCTTGTTGAAGACCCAGCTGAGCAGGATGTCCCAGAATGGAAACGAGAGGTAATTCAGTTCGGCGGCGATCTCTTTTAAGTGGTCAGCGACCTTTCTTTCCATCTCGGTGATGGGAAAACCGGTTTCCTGCGAATACTGTTCGAGGGTTTCCCGGAGTGCCGGCTCTTTGAGGAGGAGCTCGACCACTTCTTCTCGCGAGAGTGGGGTGGGGCCGGGGATCTCCTTCGTCTTGCTCCGGAGGTAATTTTCCAGGGCGAAGAGGAGCTGGCCTGGAATTTTCTTGAAGAAGAAGAGGCCTCCCGTGAGGCTTTCCCAAAACCTGCGCGCCCCTCGCTCCCAAAGGGAACGATCTTCATTTCCCATCCCAGAGGGATTCCCGTTGGTCATAAGCAATAAATCCTATTATATTGACCTCGATCTTGCAATCGAATATAGTGCAAGGCACTATAAGTATTTCTAACTTTTTATATGCATAAAAAGTTGAAATGCTATATCTCTCGCTCTGTGAGTTCTCTGATTCAAGTCCTGCCTGATGCCCTGATCTCTAAGATCGCCGCTGGTGAGGTGGTGGACCGACCGGCCTCGGTGATCAAAGAACTTGTGGAGAATGCCCTCGATGCCGGTGCGACTGAACTCTTGATCGAGGTTGAAAAAGGGGGCCGTTCGCTCCTCTGGGTCTCCGACAATGGCTCCGGAATGACGGCGGAGGATTTACAGTTCGCCATCCTTCGGCATGCGACGAGCAAGATTCACGACGAAAAAGACCTCTTTGGCATCCGCTCACTTGGGTTTCGCGGAGAGGCGTTGGCGGCGATCGCCTCCGTTTCTTCGCTCCGGATTGAAAGTCGCCGGGCCAACGAAGAGATTGGCCACTTCATCGAGCTCGAAGGAGGAACAATCGTTAAGGAGGGGAAGGTCTCTGTTCCGGTCGGCACACGGTTGCAGGTCCGCCAGCTTTTCTACAACACCCCCGCACGACTCAAATTTTTAAAATCGCCAGAGACGGAGGCGCTGCACATCTTTGACCTGATACAGGCGTATGCTCTGGCCTACCCGACGGTCGGTTTTCGGTTGAAGAAAGACGGCAAAGAGGAGCTCTCTGCCCTTCGCGGCGAGTCGATCAAAGAGAGGCTCCACTCACTTTTTGGTGAGGATTTAGCTTCACACCTTTTTCCGTTTCAGGGGCCGACCTCTCCGCTTGAAATTTCTGGATTCTGTTCGGCGCCGGAGCTGACGTTATCGACGACCCGTTCCCTTTTTTATTTTGTGAACGGGCGACTCGTGAAAGACCGGACGCTCCAGCATGCCGTCTTGTCTGCCTACGAAAATCTTTTGATGAAGGGGCGTTTCCCCTGGGTCGTGCTTTATTTGAAAATCCCGTTCAGTGAGGTCGATGTGAACGTCCACCCAACCAAGGCGGAGGTTCGCTTGACGAACGGCTCCGCGGTGCACGATGCGATCCGTCGGGTGATTCGGAAAACATTGGAAGCACAGCCGTGGAAAAAATCGGTGGGATTGGAGGAGGGTGGGTGCCAACATTATTCCCCTCCCCCTTTGATGGGGGAGGGTCAGGGAGAGGGTGATCCCGTGGTCACCCTCCCCTTAATCCCCTCCCATCAAGGGAGGGGAGATCAATTTCAATTTTCCAAAACCCCTCACAGTTCGCTTCGGGTTTTGGGTCAGGTCCACGGGACTTACCTCGTCTGCGATTCGGAAGGGGCGCTGGTGTTGGTCGATCAGCATGCGGCGCATGAGCGGATCGGTTTTGAAAGATTGAAAAAACAGTTTGAAGAGGGGGGAATCAAAAGCCAGCGCTTGCTGATCCCCCTTACGGTTGATTTTCAGCCCTCGGAGACGGCGCTTCTCAAAAAATATGCAGATGAATTGCATACTTTTGGACTTGAGGTCGATTTTTTCGGCGGCAATACCTTTGTCATCCGGTCGACACCATCGCTCTTGGGTTCGATTGATTACAAACTATTGATGGACGACTTGGTCAGGGAGATCGCCTTGTTCGACAAACTCACGCCGCTTCGGGAACGGTTCAGGGAGGTTTTGGAACGGATCGCCTGTCACCGGCAGGTTCGTGCTGGTGATTCTCTCGCCCTTCCTGAAATGACGGCGTTGCTCAAGGATTTGGAAGGGATCCCGTTTTCCTCGAATTGTCCCCACGGCCGGCCGGTGGCGATCGAGATCCCATGGACTGACCTTGAAAAAGGATTTAAGCGAAGAATCTAATGATCATCATCTGCGGCCCGACAGCCGTCGGAAAAACGGCTCATGCCATTGATCTGGCGCTGAAGGAAGGTGCGGAGATTATCAGCGCCGATTCCGGTCAAGTCTATCGTGGCCTCGATATCGGTACCGCCAAGCCGACGCCGAAAGAGCGAGGCAAGGTGCCGTTTCATCTGATTGACTTGATCGACCCCTCCGAGCAGTTTAACGCCGCCGATTTTAGACGGTTCGCCTTGCAGAAAATTGAGGAAATCCAATCGCGCGGTAAAAAGGTGATCATCGCCGGTGGGACCGGTCTCTATATAAAGGTGCTGGAGGAGGGGATCTTCGACGGGCCAGCGGCCGATCCGAAAACAAGGTCAGCGCTTGAAAAGAGGGTAGAACAAGAGGGAATTGAGTCGCTCCATCGGGAGTTGCAGAGAGTCGATCCGGTTGCCGCCACCAAGATCCCTTCTAGAAATCGGCAGAGGATTATTCGTGCATTAGAAGTTTACGAATTGACGGGGAAACCGATTTCGGCATTTTGGAAGGAGGGTAGGGGCGCTGCTGGCTGCGCCCCAACGCTTAAAATTGGCCTCACCTTGCCCCGCGAAGAATTGAACCGGCGAATCGACGAGCGGATCGATCGAATGATTGCCGCTGGCTGGATTGAAGAAAC